>NZ_JBHYRN010000020.1:0-135718 GCF_042749305.1 Nocardia sp. NPDC058705
GACTGGCGCCTGCGGCGCATGCGCTTCGAGCGCTAACCGGCGACCCGGCCGCGACCGGCCACTGCGTGGCCGCTGCTCCCTAGGGGTCGCAGGTGGTGGGTGGGAGTGCGGTCATGGCGGATCTGGGGTTTGGTGGTGTGGTTGGAGTGCGGAAGGGGTGGGGGTGTCGGTGGGGGACGGGCAATGGATGGCTGGGGATAGCTAAAAGGCCGGTAGCGCAATCGCTACCGGCCTTTTCGGGCTGCTCTGTGCCTGCTGCTGATCTCGTTAGTACATGGGTAACTTCCCAGCCACCTCATCGCCGTGGCGCGCATGACGTGCGGCCCGAGAGCTCACAGTCGAGCTCCCGGACGACACGCTGAATACTCGGGGAGGCGGGCTAGCGGAAAGGCTAGCTGGTTCGGACCGACAGGCCGGGGTTGTCCGACAGGACCACGCTCAGGGGCTGGGCGAAGAGCTGGGGGGTGTCGCCGGTGATGGCGCCGATGATCTCGGGAATGATGCAGACATCGTAGTCCGCGACGGAGGAAGCGCTCGAGATCCCGAGGGCGAGGCGTCCGCTGATGACGGAGCCACCGGAATCGCCGGGCAGCGCACAGATATTGACCGAGAAGCTCTGAGTCATCTGGCGGTCGCCGACCTGGACCGTCTGATCGACCGCGTTCACCACGCCACAGCTGAAGCCGGTACGGGATCCTGACTTGCAGACGGGCGCTCCGACGACCGGCACGCCGACGCCTTCGAGGGCGACCGGCGCTGCGTTGTTGGCAGCGACGAGGTTGTTCTCGAACCGCGAACGCGATGCGTCATCGACCCGGATGATCGAGTAGTCCTGCTCACCGAGAACGGACTTCTGGAAGGTGCCGAGCTGCGCGCCGATCCCGTTACCGCCGATGCGCTCCCTGACACCGGCGTTCTCGCCGGGATCGCAGTGGCCCGCCGAGATATTCACGACGTCACCACGGCTGTCCGTGCCGTTGAAACCGAACGAGCACATCAGCCGCTTTCCGGTGCTGGTCAGTGCCCAATACCCGGCACCACCGGCGATGGCGGTGCCGTTGTTGCCCGCGATGGTCTCTGCTTGCGGTGCGGACGGCTCGCCTGCCACCGGCGGAGCCGTCACCACGACGCGGGCGGGGTCGATGAAGCTGGGCAGCGGCAGGCCGGCTTGCTCCACGCGGACCACGATCGAGTTGTTCACGGTGTCGACGACGACACCACGCACCAGCGCGGAGATCTCCGGCGGGGCGGCGGCGAGCCAGTTCTGGAACGCGGTCTTCTCCCCGCGCAGGGTGGACTCGCTCTTGGCGACGTTGCGGACCTCGAAACCAGCCGACTGCGCGGCTTCACGGGCCTGGTCGGCGCCGGGGCCCTGCGACAGCGCGACGACGGCGTTGCCCTGGTCGCTCAGCCAGGAACCGGCGAAGACCTGCGGGAACTGACGCTGCGCGGTAGTGGAGAACGCGGCGACCTGCTGCGCGACATCGGCGCGGCGCAGGTACTCGTCGGGGGAGATCTTCAGATCGCGAGTGACCGCTTCGATGAGCTGAGCGGGCAGATCTGCGGGCGTGGGCTGCGCATCGGCAACCGCCATCGTGGGGCCGAACAACAGAAACGCCGCCGAAGCGGCGATCAGGGATTTCCGAGCTCTGGTCGAGCTTCGCGCGGACGGGGTACGACCCATACGTGGCAGGAGCATGACCGAACTATATGGGCTCGAGCGACTTATGCCTACTCGGACCGGGCAAGAGATTTCGCTCACCCGGTCCGGTCGGTGATTCGTCCCCGCTCAGCCCGCGTTGGTCTTGGTGCGCACCATGATTCCGCTGCCGAGACCGCCACCGGAGGACGCTTCGATGTCGGCGAGGATGGGCCGAATCGGGATGCCGAGGGACGCGGTGCCGCCGTAGGGGGCGAGCTGGGTGTTGGCCTCGGTGCAGTTGGGTGCGCCCGAGGCGTTCGAGCCGCTGGTGATGCCGAGGGCGAGGGTGCCGGAGACGATCGCGCCGCCGCTGTCGCCGCCCAGGGTGCAGGCGGTGCTGGCGAAGCCGCGGATGGTCTTGCTGACACCTTCGGCGGTGAACAGCTGGGTCTCCACATGATCGGCCGAGACGAAACCACAGGTGAAGGTGGAGGACTGGCCGGTCTTGCAGACCGGTGCACCGGTGACGGGCTCGGCGGTGCCGGTGAGCGTCAGCGTGGTGCCCTCGGCGCCGCGCACGCGCGGCTGGTCCATGCCCGCGTTCACCGCGCGCTCGTTGAGCTTGATCACCGAGTAGTCCAGCGAGGCGGGCCCACCGAGCACGGCGCGGGCGAACGAGCCGACCTCGGGACTGTTGGGGATGTCGCGCACGTTCGGCACGTAAACCGAGGCCGCGCCGCCGTTGTCGACATTCGGGTTGCAGTGGCCCGCGGAGATATTGAGCGCGTTGCCCGCGGCGTCGGTGCTGTTGAAACCGAACGAGCACACGTCGACGCCGCGCAGGCCCGCGTCGTGCAGATCCTTGGTGGCGGTGATGTAGGTGTCGCCGCCCATCGGCCGGTACTCCACCGGACCGCCGCCGCCGGGCTGCAACACCACCTTGATGGTGGCGATCAGGGTGGGCAGGTTGAGCATGTGACCGGTGCCGGTGTTGGCCACGTTGAGCACCAACTGGCTGTTGAGCACGTCGATCGCGATCGAGCTGATCGGTGCGGAGATCGCGGGCGGCAGGCTCGCGATCCACTGACTCAGTTGCACGAGTGCGCCTTCCAGTCCACCGGCCGAGATCGGCGCGAGGTGGGTCTGGTAGCCGGCGGCGGTGACGAGCTTGCCCGCCTCCGCATCGGTGGTGGCGACGACGGCCTTGCCCTCGGGGGTGAGCCAGGCACCGGCGAAGGTGTCGGGATTCGCGGCGCGGAAGTCGGTCGCGTAGTCGCGCAGCTGCTGGGCGCGGGCGGCGCGATCGAGGTACTCGGTAGGCGACATGCCCAGATCACGTTCGAGCGCGGTCACCAATGCGCTGGGTAACGCATCGGCTGAAAGCTGTTGTGGCGCAACAGGTTCCGACGACGCGATACCGGATCCGAGCAGGGGTGCGAGTAGAACAGTCGCGGCGAACCCGGCGGAGGCTGCCTTGACCGCGGCGCGACGCGCCACCAACTTGCGCATGAAATCCCTTCGTCGACAACCAGTGACCGAGAACACCGCCGGCGGCGATCATGTCGGTCAGCGCATCACTCTAAGGCACGCTCGCCGAGCCGGCGCGGTTACGGTCGGGCTGTGCGGATTCAGCTGTAGCCCGGGATCGGCACCGGCGCGGGCAGTTCCTCACCGAACGGCAGCAGCGGACGAGTGGTGCTGCGGGGCGGGGTCGTCGTCGGCGGAGTGGTCGTCGGCTCCGGTGTGGTCGTCGGGGGCGCCTCGGTGGTGGTCGTCGGTTCCGGCTCCGGCGTGGTGGTGACAGGGGCGGGCGTGGTCGTGACGACCGGCGGCGGGGGCAGGGCGGGTTCGGGAGTCGGCGTCGGCGTTTCCGGGCGGGCATCCGAAATCGACGGCGGGGCAGGGGACTCGGCGTCACGCAGCAGGGTCGACACCGCGACACCGCCGAGCAGCAGGCCGATGAGCGCGGCGGCGGCGATCAGGAGCGGGGTCTTGCTACGGATCGGCTTGTCCGCCCCGACGATCGGAGCCGCGGTGATCGGGGCCTGCGCGATCGGCGACATCCCCTTCGTCGGCAGCGGCGTTACCGGCGTCGCCGCCGAATACGCCTGCGCGGTCACCATGGGCGACGGCACCGCGGGCATCACATCGGTGGCGACCCCGGCGTTCTCGGTGACGATCGGATCCGGCGGAGTCGCGCCCGCCGGAGTCGCCAGCACCGCGACCAGCGCGGCCTGCGCGGCGGCATTGGCGAAGGTCTTGCCAGGCTCCGCGCCGTCGGTGGGCTGGGGCAGCTCGTCCTCGCCGAGCAGGGCCACCGACTTCAAACCCAGATAATCCAGCGCCTCGCGCACACCACGCACGACCTCGGTCGACCAGCCCGCGGGATGGGTCGCGTAGAACTCGGCGGGACCGTTGAGGTGCTCGGTGGTGAGGTCGATCAGGCAGAACATGGCCGTCGCGAAGAGGTCCTCGGCGCGGTAGGCCTCGCCACCGTCGACATCGACACCGGCCGGATCACCGATCGCGCGCACGAACCCGTCGATCGAATGGGCATGCCCGGTGGGCGCGGGTCCACCGAGGGCGGCGTCACCGTCGTCGGACATGTGCAGCACACAGGCACGTTCGAGCAACTCGACCGTGCCGTCCTCGGTGACCACCGCGGCGATGCATTCATCATCGGCGATACGCAGGCCGACCCCAGTGGCCATCGGCGGAACACCCCTCAACTCGGCGTCGACATCGTCCGCGCGAGTCACACCAGCAGTTGGCCGTGTCCCATCGCGCGCAGCATTGACAGTAATTCCGATCGTGAGCGCGCGCCTATTCGACGTCGGATTCGCGCGACGTGATGCTCCACGGTTTTCGCGGAAATGTACAGCCGAGCGCCGATCTCCCGATAGGTCAGACCGAGCAGCACCAGCTCGGCGACCTCACGCTCGCGGTCGCTGAGCGCGCGCGGTTCGATCACCTGCTTGGCACCGGTCTGCGGGTCGTCGGTGCTGGTCCTTGGCTGATCGGGGCGAGCCGGGATACGGACCGAGCGGGCCAGTTTCAGCAGCGCGTTGGCCGCGGCGGGGTCGTCCACCGCGCGGGCGGTGTCACCGGCCAGGCGGGCGCTGTCGAAGGTGTGGCCCTGGGCGGCCAGCGCCAGCACCGCGGACTGGACGGCCGCCAGATTGATCTGGCCGCGCAGGACGAGCAGCCAGGTGCGACCCGCGTCGGCCAGGACGGCGGCGTGCGGGTCGCCGTCGGCGGCGGCGTTCTTCAACGCGTGCGCGTGCGGGAGCAGGTTCTGCGGCGAGGACTTCGCGATGGCGGCCTGGACGCCGTACCAGTGGAAGGCGTTGGTCCAGGCGGGGGCGCGGCCGAGTTTGCGGATCAGTGCCATCGCGGAATCGACCATGGGCTGGATGCGGCCTTCGTCGCGCAGGCCGATGCCCGCCAGCCACAGTTCGCCGACGGGGACCAGGCTCAACAGGTCGACATCGACCTCGTCGAAGAGCGGGAACGCGGCGGTCCAGGCGTTGTGGAGGGCCTGCTCGTCGCCGCTGCGGCGGGCCAGGCCCACGGCGAGGGCGTGGGCAAGCAACCGGTCGCGCGGGGGGAGGGTGGCGATGTCGATTTTCGCCAGCGTTTCGGCGGCAAGGCATTCGTCGCCGATGCGCAGGGCCGTCCAAGCGGAGAGGACGGGCAGTTGAAGGCCCGCGCCCGCGGCGGCGCGGATCGCGTCACCGGCACGACGGGGTTCGCCCGCGCTCAAACTCAGCAACGCGGCGGCCGTGACGGCACTGCACGGGGTGGTTCCGCTGTCGCCGGTGTGAGCCGCCTGGACCAGCTCGGAGATGGCGGCCGCGGTGCCGGCGCCGTGCGGGTCGAGGGAGGCGAGCAGGGCATGAGCGGCCAGGCGTGCGCCGGCGGCAGCCTGGGTGGGCGGCCACTTGTCGGCGTCGGCGGACATGTCGGCGGCTGCGCCACCATCGCCCGCCAGGACCAGGACTGTCGTCGCGACCGCCCAGTCGGCGCCGACACGCTCGGGACCGAGCCAGCGGTACAGGGCGGCGGCGCGATTCACCAGACCGCGACGGGTGAGGACGCTGGCGCAGATGCGCACCGCGACGGCCAGATCGGTGTTGTCGGTGCTGTCGAGCAGGGGTTCGGCCAGGCGCAGCGCGGTGTCGTCGTCGCCTGCTCGCGCGGCGGCTTCGGCCCAGGCCAGGGCGATCGTGCTCGGGTCGGTGCCCGCCGCGACAGCCGCCCGGTAATAGCGGGCCGCTTCGACGCGGTTGTATACGGCCGCCCGGCAGAGGAATTCGGCCAGGCGATCGTCACGGACACCGGATTCGGCGAGCAGCAGGGCGGTGTGGTCGCGCAGCAGGCCCGCGGCGAGACGGGTGTCGAGCAGGCGCTTCTGGACGTCGACGAAACGCCGGTCGCCGAGCAGGACACGCAACTGCGGGACGGCCGCGCTCAGCAGCAGATCGGCGTCGGTGACCAGTGAGCACGCCCTGGCCCGGGCCAGCAGATCGTGGGCGAGGGGCAGTTCGATGTCGAGGACTTCGGCGAGCTCACCCGCGTCCAGACCGGTTCCGGTGGCGGCGACGACCAAGGTGTCGAGCAGGGCCGGGTCGGCGCCGACGAGCTGGGATCTCGTCCAGCCGATCAGGGCCTCGTCGACCGCGGCGAAGCCCGCGTCAAGGCGAGCCGTTCCCGCGGCGAGCAGGGCAGCGACCACGCCGCCGTGGACACCCGCGGTCCGATCGTGGATATGGGTCACCAGGGGCCGGGGGACGGTGACACCGAGTTCCCTGGCGAACGAACCGATATCGCCGCAGCCGAGAGCGCGCAGTTCCACCGTGCGGCCGTGCCGATTGACGGTCTCGCACAGGGCTCGCAACGCGAGGTGATGGGGGCGGGGCTGCATGGCGCAGATGAAGGATCTGGTGCCGGACTCGATCTCGGCGCGCAGGGCCTCCAGCTGTTCGGCGGACATGGTGTGCAGGTCGTCGGCCACCACGATCGCGCCGTTGTCGGCTGCGGTGGGGGCGGTCGACATGACGGCAAGGCCGCGGCCGCGCAAGCGATGGCGCACCGCTTCGAGGAGGACGGATTTTCCGGTGCCGGAGCGGCCGGAAAGCAGCAGCACGACCGGTCTGTCGGGGGCCGCGTCGACCGAGCGGAGGACTTCGCGGGCATTGGGCATGGTGTCGAGCGCGATGGTGCTCAATTGCCTCCTCCGAGCAGTCCACCGGGCAGCTTGGTGACTCCGCCGACCGTTCCTTCGACTACCTCGCCCGCGCCGTCGAGAACTTGGCCGGGGACGGCGCCGACATTGGGGATGTTGGGGGCCGGGGCCGGTTGCGGGGCAGGCTGTTGCGGAGCCGGTTGTGGCGCCGGTTGTTGTGGGGCCGGTTGCTGCGGCGCCGGTTGTTGCTGCGGGGCGGGGGCCGGGGCCTGCTGTTGCTGGGGTGCGGGAGCCTGCTGTCGCTGCGGAGCGGGGGCTTGGGCCGGAGCGCCCTGGGCTGGGGCCGAGCCGACCGACTGGACCTGCTGCTGTTGGCCCTGGGGCGCGGCGTTCTGGGTGCCGGGGGCGATCGGCTGGCCGGTGGCGTCGACGGTGGGGGCGCCGACCACCGGGTTTCCGGTCGCGTCGACGGTGGTTCCCGGTATCGGTTTTCCGGTCGGGTCGAGTGTGGGGGCGCCGGGGATCGGTTTTCCGGTCGCGTCGAGGGTCGGGGTGCCGAGGACCGGCTTGCCGTTGGCGTCGAGGGGTGGGGTGACCGCAACGGAAACCGGTGAGTCGATGTTCGCGATGGGGGTGCCGTTGGTGGTGGTCTCGGGGGTGCTCGGGGTCGCGAATTGGGGGGCCACGGCGAGGGTTCCCGCGGTCAGGGCGCCGAAGACCGCGACGGCCGCGGCGACGACGGCCAGGCGTTTCTTGGTGAGGATCTGCGGTGTGGGTTCGTCGTTGTCGATGTCGGCGAGTGGGGTGATGTCGTTGAACGGTTCCGCCGTGGCGAGCTCGGAAGGCTTTTCGAGTGTCACGTCTGTTCGATCGGCCGCGTGCTTGCCTGTCGGCTCGGCTGCTGCGTGCTTACCCGCAGGTTCGGTCGTCTCGAACTCGATTGTCGAATGGTCGGACTCGGGCTCGGCCGTTGCGAACCCTGCGGCGGCCGCCGCACTTGCGGCATCCGCTGCGAGCATCCCGTCCACCAGCAACGGCTGTGCCCCGGCGCTCTCGGCTGCCAGCAGATCCGCGGCCAACTCCGCCGCGCCCGCCGCGCTCGCCGTCGCCGGATCCTCACAAGCCACCACCGGGAGCCCGAATTCCGCCGAGATCAGCTCGGCGACCAGCGGAATCGCACCTCCACCGCCGGTCAGCAGGACCGCGGCGACATCGGCGAGTCCGATGCCTGCTCGCTGCACGGCCTCGCGGACCAGCTCGAGCGAATCCCGCACGTCCGAGCGCAGCAGGTCCTCCAGCTCATTGCGCACGATGCGCACCTGGCCGGTGCCGTCGGCGGCGAGCGCGCCCACCGAGACGACCGCAGCGGTATCGAGCGACAGGGCTTCCTTCGCGATGCGGCAGCGTTCGCGCAGCGCGGCCAGCTCGGTCTCGACCGCCGGCTCGAACGGGTCGATCTCGTTGTCGCCGAGCGCGTGACCGAGCACGTAGCGCATTGTCAGCAAATCGAATTCCGAGCCCGCGATGTCCGAACTGTGGGCCGCGACGCCGAGCAAACCAGACTTTTCACCCGTCCGGACGACCGAGACGGTGAGGCCGCTGTCGCCGAGGTCGTAGACCACGAGTGCGCCCTCGTCGAGGAGCCCGCGCTCGATCTCATAGCGACGAACCACTGCCAAAGGTTCGGGAACGAGTACCACCGAGCCCGCGCCCGCGTTGTCCAGCGCCGCGCGCACAGCCTGCACCCGGACATCGGGCCACCAACCCGGATGGCACGACACCACCGCCGCGTCGGCATCGCAGATATCGGCGATCAACCGGGTCGTTGCCGCCGCTACCAGGTCGGCCGCCACATGACTGGAACCGTCCTGCGCGAGCATGCGCACCGGGTCGCCCACCCGTGACAGAAACCCCTCCACCACCACCGCCGGCCCCGCGGTCGTCGCTACCTCTACGGCGGTGGATCGCTGGATCACGGCTACCGGTGCACCGCCGTCGGCCGCCGTCGCGACGGCCACTGAACGCGATGCACCGACGGTGAGGCCGAGCGCGAGACGGTCTGTCATATCGGAACCTCTGCGGATGCGGGAGCTGCGGACACCATCGAGCGAGCTATCCCCATTGTCGGTTGCTGGAGGGCTGCTGTTACCGCTTCGGCGGGGATCGTCGGGCCGATCCCCTATTCCCACCCGATCCCCTAATAAACATTCCCGACCAGATGTGGGGGTTCGCCCCGTTACGGGCCGGTGGCCTCCCGCCATAGCGTCGATGCATCGTGCCGATTCACGAAGGAGCTGATTTCGATGACCACACCCATGGAGAACGCGATCCTGCAGTTCATTCTCGATCTGCTGCGCGACCCCAAGGCCGCCGCGGCCTACTGCAACGCGCCGGACAAGGTCATCGAACAGGCCCAGTTGTGTGCGACTCCGCAGTACATCGCTGCCTGCGCGCCGATGGTGGCGCGGTCGGTGTGTGACGGTGGCGGGGCGCCGCTGCGAGGGATCGTCGGGGCCGGCAACGGTGGGTACGGCGCGGGTGGAGGGTTCGGGGCCGGTCGTTTCGGTGCGGGGGGCGGTGGCGGTGGGGCTGCGGCGTATGGGGCCGGGCCCGCGATGTTCCTGGGTGGGCCGGGGCGTTGGTTCGGGCCGGGTGGGCCCGGTGGTGGTGCTTGGGGACCCGGTGGGGGAAATGGTGGAGCCGGTGGTGGTGGCCGCGGTGGTAGCGGTGGCAATGGTGGTGGCGGCAACGGTGGCAACGGAGGGGGTGGCAACGGTGGCAACGGTGGGGGCGGAAACGGTGGCGGCGGCAATGGGGGGCCCGGGGGGCCGGGTGGACCCGGAGGACCCGGTGGGAACAACGGTGGTGGCGGCAACGGTGGCAACGGTGGCAACAACACCAACAGCGGTAATACGACCAACACCAACAGCGGCAACACCACGAACAATCAGGGCAACGGCGACAACGAGATCTTCAGTCCCGACATCCTCACCGGCGATCCGATCAGCAACGTGCTCAACGGCAGCCCGATCGGCAACGTGCTCAACGGTGGTATCGGCAATCTCGGCGACGTCGGCAATCTCGGTGACGTCGGCAATCTGGCCGACACCCTCAACGAGGTCGTCAGCATCGGCAACCTCGGCGACACGCTCAACGATGTCGGCAACCTCGGCGACACGCTCAACGATGTCGGCAACCTGACAAACGCGGTCGGTGACATCTCCGGCCTCGGCGACGTCGCCAATCTGACCAACTCGCTCGGCGACCTCGGCGACGTGACCAACACGCTCGGCAATCTGGGCGACGTCGGCAACCTGACCAACACGCTCGGCGACCTCACCAATGTCGGCCAGCTCGGCGACCTCACCAACACTGTCGGCAACCTCGGTGACATCACCGGTCTCGGCGATGTGATCGGCGGCGGCAACACCCTTGGCGACGTCACCAACCTGGTGAGCGGCGCCAACATCGGCGACCTGGTCGGCGGCAACACCGTCGGCGACGTGACGAACCTGATCAGCGGCGCCAACATCGGCGACATCGCCAGCCTGGCCAACGGCAGCACCCTCGGCGACATCACCGGCATCGACGCGTTCAACGAAGCCGCCCAGATCGCCGCCGACATGACCGACGCGTTCAACGCCGTCCAGCTCGGCGACGCCCTGATCGGCAACCTCACCGCCCCCGTCTCGGTGGTCTCCGGGTCGCTCGGCGGCGTGAGCGGCGTCCTCAACGGGATCAGCCCGATCAGCAATGTGCTCAACGACTTCGGCGACGTCAGCCACGTCATCGAGGAGCTCACCCTCGGCGACTTCATCCAGACGCTCAACAATGTGGGCAACGTCGGCGACGTGATCGGCTCGTCCGGCGACATCAACGGTGTCGGCGACGTACTCGGCGGCGTCACCAACGTGGGCGATGTGCTCGGCAACGTCGCCTCTGTCGGCGACGTAACCGACCTCGGCGGAATCACCGGAATCGGTTCGGCCGGAGACATTCTCAGCAACATCGGATCCGTCAGCGGCGTAATCCAGAACGCGAATATCGGGGACGTGACCGACCTGGTCGATGCCGGGTCGGTTGGTGATGTGCTGGGTGGAATCACCAATATCGGGTCGCTCGGGGACGTGACAAATGTTGGTTCGGTGAGCGAGGTGCTCGGGAATGTCACCAACACCGGTGACGTGCTCAACAGTGTCGGATCTGTCGGCGATGTGAGCAACGTTGTCGGCGACGTACTCGGTGGTGTCACCAATGTTGGT
This sequence comes from Nocardia sp. NPDC058705, assembly GCF_042749305.1. NCBI lineage: Bacteria > Bacillati > Actinomycetota > Actinomycetes > Mycobacteriales > Nocardiaceae > Nocardia > Nocardia sp. NPDC058705. Next base: position 11,090 of record NZ_JBHYRN010000020.1, read on the forward strand.
TCGGTGGGCGACATTACAGACCTCGACGCGGTCAGCAATGTGCTCAACGGGGCGGGATCTGTCGGCGATGTGGTCGGTGGGGTCACCGATGTCGGTTCGGTGGGCGATGTGCTCTCGAACGTGACCAACACGGGCGACGTACTCGGCGACGTCACCAATGTCGGCTCGGTCGGTGACGTGCTCGGCGGGATCACCGATATCGACACCGGCACCGTCGGCGACGTGCTGAACGGCGCGGGATCCGTCGGTGATGTGAGCAACGTGGTCGGGAATGTGAGTCAGGTTGTCGGCGACCAGAACCTGACCGATGTCCTCAACGACGCCTCCATCGGCAGCGTCACCGACGTCCTCAACGGTGCCGGCTCGATCGGCGACGTCACGGATGTGCTGAACGGCTCGACCGTCGGCGATGTGTTGTCCAACAGCGGTGACGTGATCAGCAACGTCGGCTCGATCGGCGACGTGACCGACGTGCTCAATGGCGACGTCACCGACGTGGTGAGCAACATCGGCTCGGTCGGCGATCTGACGAACGTGCTCAACGACGCCGGCGTGGTCGGCGACGTGACCAACGGCAACGTCGGCGACCTGACCAACGCCGTCACCGGCATCGGAGCCATCGGCGACATCACGAACGTCGCAGGCGATATCGGGACGGTCGGCGACGTCACCGAGGTACTCAGCAATGTCGGCGACGTCAGCAACGTGGTCGGCGACGTGAGCAATGCGGCAGGCAACGTCGGTGACGTCACCGACGTGCTCAACGGGGCAGGCTCGATCTCCGATATCACCGGCATCGCAGGCGATCTCACCAACACCGGCGATATCGGCAACATCACCGGCGACCTCGTCGACGGTGGCATCAGCAACGTGGTCGGCGATGTCAGCAACGTGACCGGCGACATCGGCATCGGCGACGTCACCGACGTGCTGAACGGCGCGGGATCGATCACCGATGTGGTCGGCGATGTCAGCAACATCGGCTCGGTCACCGACGTTCTCAACGGCGCGGGCTCGATCAGCGACGTGACCAACACTGTCGGCGACACCCTCAATGGGGCAGGCGCGATCAGCAGTGTGGTCGGCGACGTGACCAACGTGACGGGCGACATCGGCTCGATCGGCGACATCAGCAATGTCGCAGGCAACGTGACCGACGTCCTCAACGGCGCAGGCTCGGTGGGCGACGTGACCAATGTGGTCGGCTCGGTGGTCGGAGATGTGGGCTCGATCGGCGACCTGACCGACGTCGGCAATATCGGCGGCGACGTGGTCGGCGACCTCACGAACGTGGGCAATATCGGTGGCGACGTAACTGACGTGGTCGGCGGAATCGGCAATGTCAGCGATGTGGTCGGCGACCTCACCAACGTAGGAAACGTCGGCAATGTCGCGGGCTCGGTCGGCGACGTGACCCAGAACATCGGCTCGATCGGCAGCGTCGTCGGTGACGTGACCGGCGTCGGAGGCTCGGTCGGTGACGTGCTCTCGGGCATCGGCGCCGTTGGCGGCGACGTCGGTTCGGTCGGCGACGTGAGCAATGTGGTGGGCGATGTCGGTTTGGTGGGTGACGTGATCGGTGACGTCACCGATGTCGGCGACCTGACCGACGTCGGCAATATCGGCGGCGACGTACTCGGTTCGGTCGGCGACGTGACCGGTATCGGCGGTTCGGTCGGCGACGTGATCTCGGGCGTCGGTTCGGTCGGTGACATCACCAATGTTGTTGGTGGAGTAGTCGGTGGTGACGTACTCGGCTCGGTAGGCGATATCGGTTCGGTCGGCGACGTGATCGCCGGCGTCGGTTCGGTCGGCGACGTCAGCAGCGTCGTAGGTGACGTCGTCGGCGGCGACGTGACCAATGTGGTGGGTGACGTGATCGGCAGCGACGTCGGTTCGGTGGGTGACGTGATCTCGGGTGTGGGCTCCGTCGGTGACGTCAGCAACGTAGTTGGCGACCTCTCCGGCGTCGGTGATGTGAGCAACGTGGTCGGCGACGTGGTTGCCGGTGTCGGCTCCATCGGTGATGTGAGCAACGTGGTCGGCGATATCGGTTCCGTCAGCGACGTCCTCGACGGTGGGATCGGTTCCGTCGGCGACATCACGCAGTCGGTCGGCGCGGTCGGCGACATCACCGGAATCACCGGTTCTGTCGGCGAATTCACCGGAGTCGCAGGCGATCTCACCGGTGTGGCCGGCGACCTCGGCTCGATCGGTGACATAAGCAATGTGGTCGGCGACGTGATCGGTGGCGACGTGAGCGGCGTAGCGGGCGACCTGACCAACACGATCGGCGACCTCACCGCGGTCGGCGGCGACCTCGGCTCGATCAGCGACGTGACCGGCGTAGCGGGTGACCTCACCGGAATCACAGGCGGCGTCTCCGGCGTAACAGGCGACGTCATCGGCACGGTGGGCGACATCACCGGCGTCGGCGGCGATTTGGGCTCCGTCGGTGACGTACTCGGCTCGGTCGGCGACATCACCGGAATCGCCGGTTCGGTCGGCGAGGTAACCGGCGTCGCAGGCGATCTGACCAACACCTTCGGCGACCTCACCAACACCGTCGGCTCGGTCGGCGACGTGACCGGCGTAGCGGGCGACCTGGTCGGCTCCGTCGGCGACGTATCCGGCGTGGCAGGCGACGTGATCGGTTCCGTCGGCGACATCGCCGGTGTCGCAGGCGACTTCACCGGCGTCGCGGGCGACGTCCTCGGCACCGTCGGTTCCGTCGGCGACCTGACCGGCGTGGCAGGCGACATCACCGACATCGGCTCGGTCGGCGATCTGACCGGCGTAGCAGGCGACCTCACCAACACCGTCGGCTCGGTCGGCGACATCACCGACGTTGGCTCCATCACCGATATCACCGGTGTGGCCGGTGACCTCTCCGGCATCGCAGGCGACTTCACCGGTGTTGCAGGCGATCTCACCAACACCGTCGGCTCGGTCGGTGACCTGACCAACACGATCGGCTCGGTAGGCGACATCACCGGTGTCGCAGGCGACCTGACCAACACGGTCGGCGACATCGCGGGCATCGCGGGCGGCATCGGCGACGTGACCGGAGTCGGCGGCGACCTGCTCGGCACCGTCGGCTCGATCGGAGACGTCACGAACACCGTCGGTGACCTGACCGGTGTGGCCGGTGACCTCCTCAGCAACGTCACCGGCACAGTCGGATCCGTCGGCGACGTAACCGGTGTCGCCGGAGACCTGACCAACTCCGTCGGCGACATCTCCGGTGTCGCAGGTGATCTCACCCAATCGGTCGGCGACGTGACCGGCGTGGCAGGTGACCTGACGAACACGGTCGGCTCCGTCGGCGACATCGCGGGCGGCCTCACCGGTGTGGCAGGCGACGTCACCGGAATCGCCGGTTCGGTCGGCGAGGTGACCAACTCGATCGGCGATGTCTCCGGTGTGGCGGGAGATCTCACCAATTCGATCGGCGACTTCACCGGCGTAGCAGGCGATCTCACCAACTCGATCAGCGGCATCACCGGTGACCTCACGGGCGTCGGCGGCGACCTCTCCGGCGTGACCGGCGACGTGACCGGCGTCGCGGGCGACCTGACCAACACGGTCGGCTCCGTCGGCGACATCGCGGGCGACATCACCGGCATGACAGGTGACCTCACCGGCGTAGCAGGCGACCTGACCGGCACTGTCGGCTCCATCGGCGACGTGACTGGCGTCGCGGGCGACCTGGTCGGCTCGATCAGCGACGTGAGCGGTGTCGCGGGCGACCTCACGAACACAGTCGGTTCGGTCGGCGACATCGCGGGTGTGGCAGGCGACGTCACCGGCGTCGCAGGCGACCTCACGAATTCCACGACCGGCATCGCGGGCGATGTGGGCAGCGTCGTCGGCTCGATCGGCGACGTCACCGGTGTGGCGGGGGACCTGACCAATACCGTCGGCTCCGTGGGTGATTGGACCAACACAGTCGGCAACCTCACCAACACCGTTGGGGACGTATCGGGGGTGGCGGGCGATCTCACTCAGTCGGTGGGTGATGTGTCCGGCGTGGCGGGCGACCTGACGAACACGGTCGGCTCGGTCGGCGACGTGACTGGTGTCGCGGGCGATCTCACCAACTCGATCAGCGATGTCAGCGGCGTCGCGGGCGATCTCACCAACACAGTCGGTTCGATCAGCGACGTGACCGGCGTAGCGGGTGACCTCGTCGGCTCGGTCGGCGACGTGACCGGTGTGACGGGCGGCATCGCCGGTGTTGCCGGTGACCTTACGAACACGGTCGGCTCGATCCGCGACGTGACCGGAGTAGCCGGTGACCTCGTCGGTTCCGTCGGCGACGTTTCCGGTGTTGCGGGCGATCTGACGAACACCGTCGGCTCGGTCGGCGACGTGACCGGCGTAGCGGGCGATCTCACCCAGACTGTCGGCGATGTGACGGGAACTGTTGGCTCCGCCGGTGATTGGACCAACACGGTCGGCAACCTGACCCAGTCCATCGGCGACGTATCCGGTGTCGCCGGCGACCTCACCGGCGTGGCAGGCGACCTGACCAACACAGTCGGTTCCGTCGGCGACATCGCAGGTGTCGCAGGCGATCTGACGCAGAACGTCGGCGACATCACCGGCATGACGGGCGACCTGACCGGCGTGGCGGGCGACCTGACCGGCGTGGCGGGCGACCTGACGCAAACAGTGGGCTCCGTCGGCGACCTGACAGGAGTCGCAGGCGACCTGACCGGCACCGTCGGCTCCATCGGCGACGTGACCGGCGTCGCGGGCGACGTACTCGGCTCCGTCGGCGATGTGACTGGAACCGTTGGCTCCGTGGGTGATTGGACCAATACGGTCAGCGACGTAACGAACGCCATCGGCTCGGTCGGCGACGTGACGAACACCGTCGGTGACCTGACCGGCGTAGCGGGCGACCTGACCAACACTGTCGGTTCGATCAGTGATGTGACCGGTGTCGCCGGCGACCTGACGGGCGTTGCCGGTGACCTGACGCAGACCGTCGGTTCGGTCGGCGACATCACGAATTCCGTCGGTGACCTCACTGGTATCGCAGGTGACCTCACGGGCGTGGCGGGTGACCTGACCGGCACAGTTGGTTCGATCAGTGACGTGACCGGCGTGGCAGGCGATCTGACGCAGACCGTTGGGTCGATCAGTGACGTAACCGGAGTCGCGGGTGATCTGACGCAGACCGTTGGGTCGATCAGCGACGTGACGAACACCGTCGGCGATCTGACCGGTGTCGCAGGCGACCTCGGTTCCATCGGCGACGTCACAGGCATCGCCGGTGATTTGACCCAAACCGTCGGCTCCATCAGCGACGTGACCGGCATCGCGGGCGATCTGACCGGCGTAGCAGGCGACTTGACCAACACCATCGGTTCTGTCGGTGACCTGACCAGTACGGTCGGTGACCTGACCGGCGTGGCAGGTGATCTCACCCAGACTGTCGGTTCGATCAGTGACGTGACGGGTGTCGCGGGTGATCTCACCCAGACTGTCGGTTCGATCGGTGATGTGACCGGCGTGGCGGGCGATCTCACCAACACCATCAGCAACGCGACCGGCGCTGTCGGCTCCATTGGTGACGTCACCGGAATCGCAGGCGACCTGACCGGAATTGCCGGTGACTTGACTGGCAATTCCGGCGACCTGACCAACACCGTCGGCAACGTCACGAACACCCTCGGCGACCTCACCGGCAATTCGGGTGATCTCACCGGGATCGCGGGCGGTGTGATCGGCTCGGTCGGCGACATCACCGGCATCGCGGGCGGCCTCGTCAACAACACCGGAGACTTGACCAACACCGTCGGCGACGTGACCGGCGTGGCGGGCGGCCTGCTCAGCAACTCGGGTGATCTCACGGGGATCGCAGGTGATCTCACCGGCGTGGTAGGCGATCTGAGCGGCATCGGCGACGTGACAGGTGTCGGCGGCGACCTGGTCGGTGATCTGACCGGTGTGGCCGGCGACTTGACCGGCAACTCCGGCGACCTGACCGGCTCCATCGGCGACGTCACGGGCGTGGCGGGTGGCCTGCTCAGCAACTCGGGCGACTTCACCGGCATCGCGGGCGACCTCGTCGGCTCGGTCGGCGACATCACGGGCAACACCGGCGACCTGAGCGGAATCACCGGTGACATCACCGGTGTCGCAGGTGACCTGACCGGCATCGTCGGCGACCCCAGCCTGATCGGCTCGGTGGGTGACATCACGGGTGTCGCAGGCGGCTTGGTGAACGGGGATCTCACCGGTGTCGGCGGCGACCTGCTCAGCAACATCAGCGGCGTAGCAGGCGACCTGACCGGCAACAGCGGTGACCTGACCGGTATCGCGGGCGACCTGACCGGCGTGGCAGGCGACCTCACCGGCAACACGGGTGACCTGACCGGCATCGTCGGCGACCTCAGCGGCGTCGGTGACATCACGGGCGTCGCGGGAGACCTCACCGGAGTAGCGGGCGGTCTGATCAACGGTGACGTGACCGGCGACCTGATCGACAACACGGGCGCGATCACCGGCGTCGCGGGCGGCCTCGTCAACAACACCGGCGATATCAGCGGCGTCGCGGGCGATTTGATCGGCTCGGTCGGCGATATCGGCAACAGCGGTGACCTGACTGGTGTCGCAGGCGACCTGATCGACAATTCCGGCGATCTGACCGGCACCATCGGCGATATCAGCGGCATCGCAGGCGATCTCACCGGCAACAGCGGTGACCTCACCGGCATCGCAGGCGACCTCCTCGACAACTCCGGCTCGATCGGCAGCATCTCCGACAACGTCGACGATCTGGTCTTCTCGGTCGGCGACTGGACCAACTCGGTCGGCGACGTCACCGGCATCGCAGGTGGCCTGGTCAACGGCGACATCATCGGCGACGTGACCAACGCGGGTGACCTCACCGGCATCGCGGGCGGTCTGGTCAACGGCGACGTCACCGGTGTCGCGGGTGATCTCACAGGAGTCGCCGGCGGGCTGGTGAACAACACCGGTGACCTCACCGGCGTCGCAGGCGGTCTCGTCAACGGTGACCTTCTCAGCGACATCACCGGCAACACCGGCGATCTGACCAACGTGATCGGCTCCATCACCAACAACGGCGACCTCGCCGGCGTGGCAGGCGGAATCCTCAACGGCGACATCACCGGTGACCTCGTCGACGGCGACTTGACCGGCATCGCAGGCGGTCTCGTGAACGGCGACGTACTCAGCGACATCACCAACAGCGGTGACATCGGCGGCGTGATCGGCACGGTCGGTGACATCACCGGCAACAGCGGCGACCTGACGGGCGACCTGCTGGACAACTCGGGCGACATCGGTGGCGTGGTCGGTGACATCACCAACTCCGGCGACATCGGTGGCCTGATCGGTTCGGTCGGCGATATCACCAACAACGGCGATATCGCCGGCGTAGCAGGAGGACTCGTGAACAACACCGGAGACATCGTCGGTGGCATCACCGGCAACAGCGGCGACTTGACCGGCATCGCGGGTGGCCTGATCAACGGCGACGTCACCGGCGTCGCGGGCGACCTGGTCGACAACTCGGGCACCCTGGTCGGCGACCTCGTCGACAATTCCGGCGACATCGGCGGGGTGGTCGGCGACATCACCAACACCGGCGACCTGCTCAGCGACATCACCGGCGACACCGGCGACCTGACCGGCATCGCAGGCGATGTGAGCGGCGTCGCGGGCGGCCTCGTCAACGGCGACCTCACCGGCATCGCAGGCGGTTTGGTCAACGGCGACGTCACCGGCGTCGCGGGCGACCTGCTGAACAACTCCGGCGTCATCGGCGGCGTCCTCAGCGACATCACCAACACCGGTGACCTGACCGGCGTCGCGGGTGGCCTGGTGAACGGCGACATCACCGGCGACCTGCTCGACAACTCGGGCGATATCGGCGGCTTGATCGGCTCGGTCGGTGACATCACCGGGGCCGGCGATTTGACCGGCGTCGCGGGCGACCTCACGGGTGTGGCGGGTGGTCTGGTGAACGGCGACGTGACCGGTGTGGCCGGCGACCTGACCGCGGGTCTGGTGAACGGCGACCTCACCGGCGTGGCAGGCGATCTCACCGGTGATCTGCTCGACAATTCCGGCGATATCGGCGGCTTGATCGGCTCGGTCGGCGACATCACCGGCAACACCGGCGACTTGACCGGCATCGCAGGCGGTCTCGTGAACGGCGACATCACCGGTGACCTGCTCGACAACTCGGGTGACCTGACCGGTGTCGCTGGCGATCTGACCGCAGGACTCGTCAACGGCGACCTGGTCGGCGACATCACCAACACCGGCGACCTGGTCGGCGATCTGACCGGTGTCGCGGGCGGCCTCGTGAACGGTGACATCACCGGTGATCTGATCGACGGCGACATCACCGGCGTAGCGGGGGATCTCACCGGAGTGGCGGGCGGCCTGGTGAACGGCGACGTACTCAGCGACATCTCCAACGGCGACTTCACCGGCATCGCAGGCGGACTCATCTCCAACACCGGCGACATCACCGGTGGCCTGGTGAACGGTGACCTGACCGGCGTCGCGGGCGATCTGACCGGCGGTCTCGTGAATGGCGATCTGACCGGCGGCCTGGTGAACGGTGACATCACCGGTGTGGCAGGCGACTTGACCAACGGTCTGGTCAACGGTGATCTCACCGGCGATCTGCTCGACAACTCCGGCGACATCGGCGGCCTCGTCGGTTCGATCACTGACAACGACATCACCGGGGGACTCGTCAACGGCGACCTGACGGGTGTGGCCGGCGGAATCCTCAACGGCGACATCGTTGGTGACCTGACCGATGTCGGCTCGGTCGGCGACATCACGGGCGACCTCGTGGACGGTGACATCACCGGCGGACTGATCAACGGCGACGTACTCAACGACATCACCGGTGTCGCGGGTGGCCTGGTCAACGGGGATGTGACCGGCGATCTTCTCGATGTCGGCGACGTGACCGGCGATCTCGTCGACGGCGATCTGACTGGCGTCGCAGGCGGCCTCATCGACGGCGACATCGTTGGTGATATCACCGACAACGGCGTTCTCACCGGCGATTTCCTCAATGACCTCTCGGCGGTCACCGGCGGCGTCGTCAACGGCGACATCCTCAGCGACATCACCGGTGCCGCGGGCGGTGTGGTCAACGGCGACATCGTCGGTGACATCACCGACAACGACATCGCCGGCCTGATCAACGGCGACGTCCTCAGCGGCATCAGCGACAACGAGCTCACCGGTGACCTGGTCGAGAACGTCGGCAATGTGACCAGCACCGGCGACGTCGCGAACCTCATCGGCCTCACCGGCCTGGCCGCGGCGGTCACCGGCATCGGCGGCGACTTCATCGGTGGCGACCTGATCGGCGGCATCGACCTGACCGGCCTCGCGAGCGACCTGTTCGACAACTCCGGTGACATCACCGGTGTCGCAGGCGGCCTCGTCAACGGCGACGTTCTCAGCAACATCACCGACAACGATTTCGTCGGCGGCGTCCTCAACGGCGACATCACCAACACCGGCGACATCGGCAACCTGGTCGGCGACCTTACGAACACCGGCGACCTCGGCGGCGTGGTCGGCGACATCACCGGCGGTGACCTCACCGGTATCGGCGCGATCGGCGACCTGACCGGTGTCGCAGGCGGAATCCTCGACGGCGACGTGACGAACGTCGGCGCGATCGGCGACATCACCGGAGGCCTGGTCGGCGGCGATGTTGTCGGTGACATCACGGGTGGTCTCGTCAACGGCGATGTTGTCGGTGACATCACCGGTGGTCTCGTCGGTGGTGACCTGGTCGGCGACCTGACGAATGTCGGCAATATCGGTGACGTCACCGGCGGCTTGATCAACGGCGATGTGACCGGTGACCTCCTCGACGGCTCCATCGGCGACATCACCGGCGACCTCGTCGACGGCGATCTGACCAACGTCGGCAACATCAGCGACCTCACCGCCGGCCTGATCAATGGCGACGTCACCGGCGATCTCCTCGACGTCGGCGACGTCGGCGACATCCTGAGCGGCGACCTCTCCAACACCATCGGCGACATCACCACAGACCCGAGCGGTGCCCTCATCGGCTCCATCGGCGACCTGACCGGTGTCGGCGGCGACCTGACCGGAATCAACGACGTGACCGGCATCGCCGGTGACCTGACCAGCACGGTGGGTGACATGACGGGACCTCTGAGCGGCAACGACATCACGGGCACGATCGGCGACATCACCGGGATCATCGGCGGCGATGGTGGCGGCGGGGGCGGTGGCGGTGGCGGCACCGGCGGCCTTCTCGGCGACATCACCTGGGTCGGCGACGTGACCGGCGTGGCGGGCGACCTGTCCGGCATCACCGATTCCTTCAGCGACGTGACCGCGGTCTTCGGCGACTGGTCGAACATGATCGGCGACGTCGGCGGCACCTTCGGCGATCTGACCGGCGCCTTCGGTGATCTGAACGTCGGCGATCTGGTGGGCGATGTCTCGGGCGTCTCCGGCGACTGGTCGGCCATGATCGCCGGCATCAGCGACAACGCACTCGAGATCACCGGCTTCGGCAGCGGTCTGGTGAGCGACCTCGTGTCGGTCTCGGGCGACTGGAACAACACTTTCGAAGGCATCACCGGCAGCTTCGGCGACGTGGTGAACGTCGGCGGCGACCTGCTCGGTTCGGTGACCGGCATCGGCGGTTCCGTCGGCGACATCGGCGGCACCTTCGGCGACCTCACGGGTTCGCTCACCGGCATCGGCGGTTCGGTCGGCGACATCACCGGTTCGCTCACCGGCATCGGTGGCTCGGTCGGCGACATCACCGGCTCCCTCACCGGAGTCGGCGGATCGCTCACGGGTATCACCGGTTCCTTCGGCGATATCACCGGCAACCTGTCCGACGTGTTCGGTGACGTGACCGGTTCGTTCGGCGACCTGACCGGCTTCGGTGGCGACATCACCGGTTTCGTCGCCGACATCACCGGTATCGGCGGTGACCTCACCGGTTCGTTCGGTGACCTGACCGGCTTCTTCGGAGACTTCACCGGTATCGCCGGTGACGTGGCCGCCTTCACCGGTGACCTGACCGGCATCGTCACCGACGTAGCCGATGTGACCGGCATCGGTGGCGACCTGATCGGCTCGGTCGGCGACCTCACCGGTGTAGGTGGCGTTGTCGGCGACGTGACCGGCTCGATCGGTGACATCAGTGGGATCGCAGGTGATGTGACTGGTGTTGCCGGTGGCATTGCGGGAGACATGACCGGCATCGTCGGCTCGATCGGCGACGTGACCGGAGTTGTAGGTGACCTTGACCTTTCTGGCATTGGGGATGTGAGTGACATGGGCGACATCAATATCGGCGGCAACAACAACATTTTCGGCGCAGGACTCAACGATGTGAACGGCATCGGCGACGACTTCGGCGGCCTTGCGAACAGCGTGGCGAGTGCCTGGGAGGACGTGCAGATCCAGGGCATCGGCGGCCAGGTCGACGAGTCGCTGAACAACTTCGGCGGCCTCGGCAACGGCGCGCTGACCGGAGCGCTGGCGGGAGGCCTGGTCGGCGGCGACCTGACCGGCATCGGCGCCCACGACGTGACCGATGTTGTCGACGTCGATGATGTCGCTTCGAATATCAACGACGTCACCGCCAACGGCATCGGCGCGGCGATCGACGAGAGCAACGTGCTCAACAACATCACCGGCGTCGGCGGTGCAGGCGGCGTCCTCAGCGGTGACGGTGGCCTGGCCGGTGCGGGCGGTCTCCTCAGCGGCAACAGCGTCACCGACTTCGCCGACCTCACCGACATCACGACCAACGGCATCGGTGCGGCGATCGACGAATCCCCGATCACCGGCGTCGCAGGCGGTCTGCTCTCCGGCGACGGTGGCTTGGCCGGTGCGGGCGGCGTCCTCAACGGCGACGGCGGCCTGCTCGGTGCGGCCGGTGTCGGCAACGACCTGCTCGCCGCGGGTGGCGACGGAGGCCTGTTCGGTGGCGCCACGGACACCACCATCAACGGCATCGGTGCGGCGATCGACGAGAGCGCCATCCTCAACAACGTCAACGTCGAGGACATCACCGGCATCGGCGGCAATGTCGACGACATGGGCGGCATCCTCAACGGCGACGGCGGCCTGGCGGGCGCGGGCGGCGTTCTCAACGGTGGTCTGCTCGGCGACGGCGACGGCGGCCTGCTCGGTGGCGTCACCAACACCGGCGACATCACCGGCGTCGGCGACCTCGTCGACGGTGGCGTGGCCGGTGTCGCGGGCGGTCTCCTCAACGGTGCGGTCTTCGAGGACATCACCACCAACGGCATCGGCGCGGCGATCGACGAATCCAACGTCCTCAACAACATCAACGACGGTGGCATCGCCGGCGTGGCGGGTGGCCTGCTCAGCGGCGACGGCGCGGCGGGAGGCGCACTCGGTGGCCTGCTCGGCGGCGGCCTGGTCGACGGCGACATCACCGGCCTGGCAGGCGGCATCTTCAGCGGCGACTTCGAGGACATCACCACGAACGGCATCGGTGCGGCGATCGACGAGTCCACCTTCACCGATCTCGTCGACGTCGAGAACATCACCGGTATCGGTGGCGCGCTCGGCGGCGACGGCGGCTTGGCCGGCGCGGGTGGCGTCTTGAACGGCGACGGCGGCCTGGCCGGCGCGGGCGGCATCCTCAATGGTGCGGCGTTCGAAGACATCACCGGCATCGGCGGCAACGTCGACGACCTCGGCGGCATCGCCAACGGCGCGGCGCTCACCGGCCTCGCGGGTGGCGTCCTGAGCGGCGACTTCGAGGACATCACGACCAACGGCATCGGCGCCGCGATCGACGAATCCAACGTCCTCAACGACGTACTCGACGGCGGTGTCGCCGGAGTCGGCGGCGCGGGCGGCGTGTCGGATGTGGTCGACGGTGGTGTTGCCTCCGGCCTGCTCGGTGGCGCGGTCTTCGAAGACATCACCACCAGCGGTATCGGTGCGGCGATCGACGAATCCAACGTCCCGATCCTCAACGACGTCCTCGACGGCGGCGTGGCCGGTATCGGTGGCGCGGGCGGTGCGGCGGACCTGATCGACGGCGGCGTGGCTTCCGGTCTCCTCGGTGGCGAAGGCGGCCTGCTCGGTGCGGCGAACTTCGAGGACATCACCGCCAACGGCATCGGTGCGGCGATCGACGAGAGCCCGATCCTCAACGACGCGGTCGACGACGGCGTGGTCGATGTTCTCAACGGCGCGGTGTTCCAGGACATCACCGCCAACGGCGTCGGCGCCGCGATCGACCAGTCCCCGATCGGCAACGACTTGATCGACGGCCTGATCAACGGTTCCAACTTCGAGGACATCACCGGTGTCGGTGGCAATGTCGACAGCGTCGGCGGCGTCATGAACGGCATGACCGATGTGCTCAACCCGACTGCGGTGGCCGGACTGTTCAGCAGCGGCCTCAGCGGTTCCACGCACGACAACACCGGTTCGACGAACTCCTCGCCGTACAGCTCGGCCACCTCGGCCGCTTCCGACGGCGCGGCTTCCGCGGCGAACGCGGCCAGCGCCCTCACCGGCGCCGCGGCCACCACTGCGGGCCTCGCCGCTCTCAGCGACGACGATCTCGGCTTCGACCTGGGCAACACGTTCGACAACGCGGGTCTGGCCACCGGCCTCGGCGACCTCTCCGGTATCGCCCCCGGCGAGCCGAACCCGTCGGGCACCGGCTTGGAAACCGGTTTCGCCCCGCTCGACGCGGTGACCGGCGCGATCACCGGCGACTCGACCGGCGGCGGCATCCTGGGCGGCGTCCTGCCGACCGGCGACGCGGGACTGCCCGCCGGCGATCTCGGTGGTGTGGTCGGCGGCCTGACCGGCAACGTCCCCACCGACGGTCTCCCCACCGGCGACGGCCTCGTCCCGAGCCTCGACGTCTTCCCCGACACCGCGCACATCCTGCCCACCGACACCACCGGCGGTCTCCTCGATGGCGCCACCGACGTAGTCGGCTCGGGTCTGGAAACCGGTTTCGGCACCGTCGACGGTGTCACCAGCGGTCTCCTCGGTGGCGACGGCGGCCTGCTCGGCGGCGGCGTCCCGACCGACCTGAACGGTTCGGGCGCCCCCTTCGACACCACCGCAGGCCTCGGCTCCACCGTCACCGACACCGTGGGCGGCGCGACCGATACCGGCCCGCTGCCCGGCCTGGACTACACCCCGATGCCGACTCCGGCCCCGACAGCTCCGGTGTACGACACCGGCGAAGCCGCAGCGGGCGGACTCGCCGACACCACCGGCGCGGCAACGGGCGCGGTCACCGACACCGCCGGTGCCGCGACGGGCGGCCTGACCGACACCACCAGCGGTCTCACGGGATCCCTGGACGGCGTGGATGTGGGCGGCGCCTTCGGTCCCGGCCTCGGCGCCACGGATACGGGCCTGCTGGGCGACTCGAGCACGACCACCCCGGATTCCGATGACGGTGGCGGCCTGCTCGGCGGCGGCGGACTGCTCTGAGAAACGATGACATCTCCAGCGAAGACGACACCGTCGGCAGCGGGCACCCCGCTGCTGACGGTGCTCGGTGACACGATCGAGGCGGCGCGCGCCGCCGACCGTGACGACCTGGTCGTCCGGTTGGAGGCGGTCGCGCAGCGTGTCAACGATCCGCGCAGGCGAATCGTGGTGACCGGTCAACTCGAGCAGGGCAAGAGCCGTTTCGTGAATGCCCTGCTCGGCCTGGATGTCTGCCGGGTCGGCGACGACCTCACGACAACGATCCCGCTGCAGCTCGAATACGGCGCCGTCCCGCACGCCGAGCTGGTTCTCACCGCGGCGGGCGCGAACGAGATGCGGGTGGAGGTGCCGTTCGAGGAGATCGGCACGATCGATGCCCGCAGCCCGTACGCGCAGGGCCGCCAGATCGCCCGGATCGAGGCGGCGGTCCCGAATCAGCTGCTCAGCGAGGGCATCGTGCTGCTGGACACCCCCGGTGTGGGTGGTCACGGCAGCGCCTATTCGGCCGCGGTGCTCGGCATGGTGCCCGCCGCCGACGCAGTGCTGGTGCTCTCCGACGCCTCGACCGAGCTGACCGAGCCGGAGCTGTCGTTTCTGCGTCAGGTGCGCGAGTTGTGCCCGACGGTCGCGGTCCTGATCACGAAGATCGACATGTATCCGCATTGGCGTCAGGTCGCCGAGGCCGACCGCGCACATATCGCTCGCGCCGGCCTCGATGTGCCGATGATCCCGGTCTCGTCGTTGCTGCGCGCCCATGCCCTGCGCCTGAACAATCCTCAGCTGGGCCGTGAATCCGGTTTCGGTGCCCTGTTCGGTTTCCTGAAGGAACAGGTCGTGGCCCGTGACCAGGTGTCGGCGCGCGAGGCGGTCGCCCGCGAACTGCACTCGGCCGCCGAGCACCTCGCGTTGGTGCTCGGCAGCGAACTGGTGGCCCTGAGCGATCCGCAACGCTCCGACGCGGCGATCAGGGAGCTCACCGCCGCCCGCACCGCCGCCGAGGACCTGCGCCGCAACTCGGGCTACTGGCAGCAGACACTGTCGGACGGCATCACCGATCTGATGAGCGATATCGACCACGACCTGCGCGAACGTTTGCGCGCCGTTGCCCATACCGCCGAGGACTGGATCGACGAGCACGATCCGAGCAGGCACTGGCAGGCCATCGCCGAGTGGCTCACCGGCACGGTCGACACCGCCCTCGGCGACAACCTCCTGTGGACGCACACCAGAGCCGAAACCCTGGCCGAACGGGTCGCCGAGCATTTCGGCAAGGCCAGCGCCGTCGACCTTCCCGATGTCGACAACGCGATGGACTCCGAAGGCAAGGGCGCCGCGGCGGGCACCCTCGGCGGGTTGGAGCCCGATATCAGCATGACCAGCAAGGTCCTGGTCGGTCTTCGCGGTTCCTACGGCGGTGTCCTGATGGTCGGGCTCGCCTCCACCCTCGCCGGTCTGGCCCTGTTGAATCCGCTCTCGATCGGCGCGGGCGTGCTCGTGGGCGGTAAGGCCTACAAGGACGACAAGCAGCAGCGTCTGGCGCGTAAACGCATCGAGGCGAAGGCCGCGGTGCGCCGCTTCGTCGACGACGTCGCCTTCCAGGCGGGCAAGGAGACCAAGGACCGCATGCACCGCATCCACCGGGCCCTGCGCGACCACTACACCGGCGTCGCCGACCGCACCCTGCGCTCGATCGATGCCTCGCTGCGCGCTGCCCAGGATGCCGCCAACAGCGCGGTGGCCGACCGTTCCGATCGCCGCGGCGAGCTCGAACACCAGTTGGTCCGGGTCGCCGAACTGCGTCGCTACGCCGACGGAATGCTCGAACTCGGCGGTCCGGGCCGTCAGCGTTCGTATGCCCCGCCCTCGGCGGGCGTGCGTCCGGTCTCGGTCGACGACGCGCACAAGGTCAAGTGAGCTGCGGACTCCTCGCCGGATCCGCCCGAAGGTGTGTTTAAGTGAATAGATGAAGTCGGCCGCGTGGACTCGGGAAACAGCCGAGAACTTATGAGGCATCACGCGGACACCCCTGTCTCGGGAAGCGGTGCCCACGCCGCTCGCCCGAACGAGGCGGCGCGGACCGCATCGGCTCCGGCGACCGACAGCCTGAGCGAGGCGCAGCAGCTGGTGGCAGCGGCGGCCCGCGCACTCGGCCACGACCCACTGGCCCGAAGCTTGCTGTCCGATTGCGCCGACCGATTGCGCCAGCCCCTGCGCGTTGCGCTGGCGGGCTCGATCAAGGCGGGCAAGTCGACCCTGCTCAACGCCCTGGTCGGCCAGAGCATCGCCCCCACCGACGCCACCGAATGCACCCGCGTCGTCACCTGGTATCGCACCGGCGCCACCCCGATGGTCACCGCGTACGCCGCGACGGGCGCGTCGGCGAACGTGGTGGTCCGTCGCGGCGCGGGCGCCCACGGACTCACTTTCGAAATGAACAGCCTGCGCTGGAACCCCGCGGGCGAGCACACCGTGGACCACCTCGAAGTCCGCTGGCCCACCGCCGAACTCTCGCGTACCACCATTATCGACACCCCCGGTACCTCTTCCCTTTCGCGTGATGTTTCCGAGCGCACGATGCGCTTGCTGACTCCCGCCGACGTGGACGCCGACGCGGGGACGATCCCCGGCGCGGACGCCGTCGTTTACCTCCTTCGTCGTCTCGATGCCGCCGACGTGCATTTCCTCGAACAGCTCGGCGCGGGCGGTCAGGCCGGTCACCTCGGCGTGGTCGGGGTCGTCTCCCGCGCCGACGAGATCAGCGCGGGCCGTATCGACGCCCTCGAGTCCGCCCGCGATGTCGCTGCCCGGTTCGCCACCGAGCTCGAACGAACCGGCCTGTGCCAGGCCGTGATCCCCGTTGCCGGCCTGCTCGCTTTCGCCGCGGCCACCCTCACCCAGCCCGAATTCGCCGCGTTCGCCGCGCTGGCCGCCCTGCCTCCCGAAACCCTCGAGCTGGCGATGCTCTCGGCCGACCGCTTCTCCCGCCCCGACGTCGATCTGCCGGTTTCCCCGCTGACGCGCGCCCAACTCCTCGACCGTTTCGGCATGTTCGGCGTGCGCATGGCCACCGAGCTGGTCCGCACCGGCGTCCGCGACGCTGCCACCCTGTCCGCCGAGCTGACCGCCCGCAGCGGCATCGACGACCTGCGTACCGTCCTCGACGTCCAATTCGGCCAGCGCGCAGACCAACTCAAGGCTCACTCCGCCCTCACCACCCTCGACCGGGTCATCACTGCCCACCCCGGCACCGCGGCCGACCAACTGCTCCCGCGGATCCGCACCCTCCTCGCCGACGTCCACGGCTTCGCCGAATTACGCCTGCTCGGCCGTCTGCGCACCGACGATCTCCCGCTCCCACCCGACGATCGCGCCGAACTCTTCCGCCTGATCGGCGGTGCGGGCGTCGCCCCCCATGTGCGTCTCGGTCTCCCCGCGGACACCGACCCCGAAACCCTGCGCACCCACGCGATCGCCGCGGCCCACAAGTGGCACACCCGATCCCGCCACCCCCTCATCGACAAGGCCACCGCGACCGCCTGTCTGACCGCGGTGCGCAGCGCCGAGGGAGCACTCACCCAGCTATCGGGCTGACAGCTCCCGTTACCCTTTCGATCCTCACTCGATCTTGTTCGGACATGTGCGTAACGAATGCGTCCCGATTCCGGAATAGCTTTCCGAAGACTCGCACGGCCAAGCGTGAAAACTCACCCACCGACAGACGAGCACGGATCCGGCGCACACCCGCGATCCGAAGGAGCCGAGCCCCATGACCCCCTCGACGATCCTCGACTTCATCCTCGATCTGCTGCGCGATCCCCAAGCCGCAGCAAACTATTGCGCCAACCCCATCCAAGCTCTCTGCACCGCCGAACTGTCGGCAACTCCCGCCGAAATCAGCGCCGCCGCTCCCACCATCGCGGCCACCCTGCGCCCCGACCCCAACAGCCCCCTGCACGCGATCGTGGCTGCGGGCACAGCCTCCACCGCTGCCGCGTCGACGACCGTAACCGCCGCCGCCGCAACAACCTCCGACGCAGGCCTCGAAACTTCTCTCGGCCTCACCGCCGACATCGCCACCGATCTCGGTGCCGCGGTGACCACTGCCACCGGCCTCACGACCTACCTCAGCAGCGCGTCGAACATGAGTATGAACGTGGGCACTGACATATTCGCGACACCGAACCCCGCCACCGAGATTTCCGGTGCATTCGCCGCCCAGATCGGCGCCGCCGCAGATGCCGGCGCCGCCGCGACGACGTCCCTCCCCGATGTCGACCTAGGCGCCCAGATCGCCGCGGGCCTCACCGCAGGCTCCGGCGCCGCCCTCGGCACAGCCCTGGAAGCGGCCCCGACCACCGGCCTCGAAACATCCCTGAACACCGCCTTCGCCACCACCGATTTCGCCACCTCGGTCGTCGGCGCGGTGGAAGCGTCCACCGCACTCACCGCCGAATCCACCCTGACGAGCGCGACAGATATCAGCGGCGCCGCGCAATCGTCACTGACCGCGACCACCGACACGGGAGCGTCCCTCGAGGCCACCGCCGCCCTCGACACGGCCGCGGGAGCCGCAACCTCCGCCACCGCCACCGCCACCGCCACCGCCGACACCTGGTCCACCGTCGACGTGGACAGCGTCTTCGGCCCCGCCCTGCACGACTCCCCCCTCACGAGCAACGCCGGCCTGTTCGCCGAATCCCCCGCACCAACCTTCGAAACCCCCGACGAACTCTTCCACTAGAAGCCCATGGACCCCCTCCTGTCCCTGCTCGCCGACACCATCACCGCCGCCCGCGCGTCAGCCCGCGACGACCTGGTGGCCCGCCTCGAATCGGCGGCCACCCGCTTGCACGATCCACGCAGACGAATAGTCGTCGCGGGCCACCCCGCCCAGGGCAAGAGCCGTTTCGTCAACGCCCTGCTGAACCAGGAAATCTGCCCCGTCGGCGAAGAGAAGACCACCACGATCCCCCTACAGCTCGCCTACGCCCCACACCCGCGAGCCGAATTGGTCATGGCGACAACGACTTCCGAGGAAACCCGCGTCGAGTTCCCGATCGCCGACCTACCGTCGGTCGATGCCCGCACCGCCACGGGCCACACGATCACCCGCATCGACCTGCACCTCCCGAATGACCTCCTCGCCGACGGCATAGTCATCATCGACACCCCCGGCATCGGCGCCGGCGGAACGACGGGTTCGGTCGCCGTCCTGGAAATGCTCGCCACCGCCGACGCCGTCCTGATGATCACCGACGCCTCGACAGAACTCACCGCCCCGGAACTGTCCTTCCTCCGCCAGGCGCACGAATTCTGCCCGGCCACAGCCGTTCTGACGACAAAGACCGACCTGTACCCACACTGGCGACAGGTCGTCGAAGCCAACCGCGACCACCTCCGAACAGCCCACCTCGACCTCCCCCTACTCCCGGTCTCCGCCCTGCTACGCACCCACGCCCTGCGCCTACAGGACGCGCAACTAGGCACCGAATCCGGTTACGGCGACCTCTATCAGTTCCTCCGCGCGGTAGCCGCCAGTGACGAAACTGCATCGAGAAGGTCCGTAGAACGCGAAATCGCGGCTGCCGCAGAACATCTCACCCTCACGCTGGCCAGCGAACTGACCGCCCTACGCGACCCCACCGCCACCATCACCCAACTGGAAGCGGCGAAAACCAAAGCCCAACAACTACAAAGAAGAACCGCAGCCTGGCAGCAAACCCTCACCGACGGCATCACCGACCTGGCAAGCGACGTAGACCACGACCTCCGCGAACGCCTGCGCACCACCAGCCGCACCGGCGAGGACTGGATCGACGACCACGACCCCGGCCGCCACTGGCAAGCCATCACCGAATGGCTCACCGGCACAGTGGATACCGCCCTCGGCGACAACCTCCTCTGGTCGCGTACCAGAGCCGAAGCCCTCGCCGAACGCGTAGCCGAACACTTCCACGAACTCGGCGCGGTCGAGCTCCCCACCGGCTTCGTCCAGCTCGAAAACACCCACCAGTCAGGCACTCTGGCCGACCTCGAACCCGATATCGGCATCCTCTCGAAGGTCCTGGTAGGCATGCGCGGCTCCTACGGCGGCGTCCTGATGGTCGGTCTCGCAACCACATTCGCGGGCCTGGCCATGCTGAACCCGATCTCGATCGGCGCGGGCGTGCTGGTCGGCGGCAAGGCCTACCGCGACGACAAACAAGCCCGCCTCGCCCGCCGCCGCGCCGAAGCGAAGAACGCCGTCCGCCGCTTCCTCGACGACATCGCCTTCCACGCCGCCAAAGACACCAAGGACCGCACCCACCACATCCACCGCACCCTCCGCGACCACTACGCGGGCATCGCCGAGCGCAGCCTCCGCTCCATCGACGAATCCCTCACCGCCGCGCAACAATCTGCCGGCATCCAAGCCGCCGACCGAGACCGCCGCACCGCCACCTTGGAACATCAACTGGCAACGCTGCGGCACAGAACGGCCCAACTCCACGCACCGACGAACGCATAGGGGCGCACGGCAACCCGCGCGCCCCCAGCAGTTTCATACCGTGACGGTTTCCGGCTCATCATCGAGCACCCGCTGCTCCAACTTGGCATCCTTCGGCAGAGCGAAGAATCCGAGGCACACCAGCAGCAGCATCCCGATGCCGTAGAACAGCGTGTGCCGGAAGCTCTCCGCGAAGTTCACGGCATTCGCCTCCGCACCAGCCTCGCCGAGCACCCGCGAAACAGCTTCGCCACCAATACTATTCGGCTCACAACTAGCAGGCACCACCGTCGGATCATCCTCCGCCGACCGATCGTGCACACACGCCGCGAACCCGGCCACGATCTGATCCTGCACCCCCACCGGCACCCCCTCGACGGCCAATTCCGCCCGAATCTGCGGCGTCACCGACTCCACCCCACGATCCGAATCCCGGTCCAGCGCACTGAAGAACAGCACCCCGACCAGCGCCACCCCAAGCGCCGTCCCCAACTGCTGCCCCGTATTGAGCAACCCCGACGCCGACCCGGCCTCACGCACCGGCACCTGCCCGAGTAACAGATCGAGCGTCGGCGCCACCACCATCCCGAACCCCGCCCCGGTGATCACCAACGGCAAAGCCATCTGCCACGAAGTGAACTCACTCCCGTACCGCACCCCCATCGCCCCGTACAGCGCGAACCCCGCCGCATTCACCAGCGCCCCGATCATCAACACCCGCCGCCCATACCGCGCGGCCAGCACCCCGACCGAAAGCCCCGCTCCCACACCGGCACCCACCGCGAACAACGCCGAGGTGAGCCCCGCCCGCAGCGGCGACCACCCGAGCCCGCCCTGCATGAACAACGTCCACACCAGGAAGAACCCACCCATCGCGATCCAGAACAGCAGCCAAGCCCCCAGCCCGATCGCGAACGGCCGCGACCGGAACAGTCCGAGGTCGACCAGCGGCGACCGCCCGGCCCGAGTCAGCGCGCGCTCGTAGAACAGGAACGCCGCGAACACCGCGACAGCCGCACCCATCATCACGAAAGTCCAAGCGGGCCAATCGAGTCGACGCCCCTCTGTCAGCGGATATACCAGCAGCAGCACCGAGGAAACCGCCAGCACCATCCCGACCGGATCCAACCGCGGCGGCGTCGCCGACTTCGAATCGCTCATCACAAACCACGCCGCGACGAACCCCGCGATCCCGACCGGAATGTTCACCAAAAAGATTGTCCGCCAACCCAGCCCGAACAGATCGGCCTGTACCAGCACGCCACCGAGCGCCAACCCCACCGCCGAAGCCGACCCGCCGACACCGCTGTACACGGCAATCGCCTTGGCCCGCTCCTCCTTCGGGAACGTCGTCTGAATGATCGCCAGAATCTGCGGCACCATCAACGCCCCCATCGCACCCTGCGCGAAACGGGACCCGATGAGCATGGTCGGATCGGTAGCCAGCCCACACGCCGCCGAGGCGAGCGTGAAACCGGCCATGCCGGTGAGGAATACGCGTTTGCGGCCGTAGATGTCGCCGAGCCGCCCGCCGGTGATCAACACCGCGGCGAAGGCGAGCACGTACGCGGCGATGATCCATTCGAGCTGCGAGTACTCGGCCTGCAGGTCGCCCTGGATGCTGGGCACCGCCACATTGACGATGGTCACGTCGAGCAGGTCCATGAAGCCGGCGGCCAGCACCACTGCGAAGGCGATCCAGCGCCGGGGATCGGGAGGTGGGGGAGTGGAAGAGGTTGTCATCCTTCAAACTATGCACCTCAAGTGATTATCAATCAATAGGGCAATCATGAACGGTGCATTAATCGGCGTATCGTAGGGGCGTGACCGACCCGACGCAGCTGTCGACCCACGCCGGATTCCTCCTCGGCCAACTGGGCTTCCACTCCGCCTACCGCTTCAGCGACCTCCTCGCGCCCCTCGGCATCAAGCCCCGCCACTTCGGCATGCTGAAACTCCTGAAGGCCCACGACGGCCGCACCCAGCAGGAGCTCGGCGAGGCTCTCGATATCCACCGCAACGTCATGGTCGGCCTGGTAGACGACCTGGAGAAGCGCAACCTCGTCGAACGCCGCCGCCATCCCGTCGACCGCCGAGCCCACGCCCTCCATCTGCTCCCGGCCGCGCACACCCTCCTGGCCGAGGCCGAAGAACGAGTCGCCGAACTCGACGCCGAAGTCCTGGCACCCCTCACTCCCGAGGATCGCGTCGTCTTTCTCGACCTCCTGCGCAGAACCGCCGAAGGCAACGGTCTGCGCCCCGGCATCCACCCCGGTCTCACCCGCTGAGGAAGGTCTCCAGACCGTCACGATCGCGCATCAGGGGCTGCAGTTGAGCGCACTCGTGGCAAGAATGGCCGGGGGTCGGAAAAAAGTTTTCACGGCGGTGGGAATGAATCGCCGCAGCTACTGGTTGTGCCAATCAACAACATGAGTGACATCGACTCAACTTCAGGTTGACTCGCGGCGGGCCCGTAGGCAAGATTGAGCCCACTACGCTCAGCGTTGCTGAAACCGAACGTCAAACAGGAGGAAACCACTATGGCTCGTGCGGTCGGAATCGACCTCGGGACCACGAACTCCGTCGTCGCCGTGCTCGAAGGCGGCGAGCCGGTCGTCGTCGCGAACTCGGAAGGCTCGCGCACCACCCCCTCGATCGTCGCCTTCGCGAAGAACGGCGAGGTTCTCGTCGGTCAGCCCGCGAAGAACCAGGCGGTCACCAACGTCGACCGCACCATCCGCTCGGTCAAGCGCCACATCGGCACCGACTGGAACGTCGAGATCGACGACAAGAAGTACACGCCGCAGGAGATCTCCGCGCGCACGCTGATGAAGCTGAAGCGCGATGCCGAGGCCTACCTGGGCGAGGAGATCACCGACGCCGTGATCACCGTCCCGGCCTACTTCGAAGACGCGCAGCGTCAGGCCACCAAGGAAGCCGGCCAGATCGCCGGTCTGAACGTGCTGCGCATCGTCAACGAGCCCACCGCGGCCGCGCTGGCGTACGGCCTGGACAAGGGCGACAAAGAGCAGACCATCCTGGTCTTCGACCTCGGCGGCGGCACCTTCGACGTCTCGCTGCTGGAAATCGGCGAGGGCGTCGTCGAGGTCCGCGCGACCTCCGGCGACAACCACCTCGGTGGCGACGACTGGGACGAGCGCATCGTGTCCTGGCTGGTCGACAAGTTCAAGGCGTCCTCTGGCATCGACCTGACCAAGGACAAGATGGCCATGCAGCGTCTGCGCGAGGCCGCCGAGAAGGCGAAGATCGAACTGTCCTCGAGCCAGTCGACCTCGATCAACCTGCCCTACATCACCGTCGACGCGGACAAGAACCCGCTGTTCCTCGACGAGCAGCTCACCCGCTCGGAGTTCCAGAAGATCACCTCCGATCTGCTGGACCGCACCCGCGCGCCGTTCCAGTCCGTGATCAAGGACTCGGGCCTGAACGTGGCCGACATCGACCACGTCGTGCTCGTCGGTGGCTCCACCCGTATGCCCGCCGTCTCGGACCTGGTCAAGGAACTGACCGGCGGCCGTGAGCCCAACAAGGGCGTGAACCCGGACGAGGTCGTCGCCGTCGGCGCCGCGCTGCAGGCCGGTGTCCTCAAGGGCGAGGTCAAGGACGTGCTGCTCCTCGACGTCACCCCGCTGAGCCTCGGCATCGAGACCAAGGGTGGCGTGATGACCAAGCTCATCGAGCGCAACACCACCATCCCCACCAAGCGCTCGGAAACCTTCACCACCGCTGACGACAACCAGCCTTCGGTGCAGATCCAGGTGTTCCAGGGTGAGCGCGAGATCGCCTCGCACAACAAGCTGCTCGGCTCCTTCGAGCTCACCGGCCTGCCGCCCGCCCCGCGTGGCGTGCCGCAGATCGAGGTCACCTTCGACATCGACGCCAACGGCATCGTGCACGTCACCGCGAAGGACAAGGGCACCGGCAAGGAAAACAAGATCAAGATCCAGGACGGCTCCGGTCTGTCCAAGGAAGAGATCGACCGCATGGTCGCCGACGCCGAGGCGCACGCCGCCGACGACAAGGCGCGTCGCGAGGAGGCCGAGACCCGCAACCAGGCCGAGTCGCTGGTGCACCAGACCGAGAAGTTCATCAACGAGCAGAAGCTGAGCGAGGGCGGCGCGCAGGTGTCGGCCGATCAGCTGGCGAAGGTGGAGACCGCGGTCGCCGAGGCCAAGGCTGCCCTGGACGGCACCGATATCGCCGCGGTGAAGTCGGCCGTGGAGAAGCTGGCCACCGAGTCGCAGGCCCTCGGCCAGGCGATCTACGAGGCCACCGCCGCCGCCGACGCGCAGTCGGGCAACGGCGCGGGCCCGAGCCAGGCCGATGACGATCAGGTCGTCGACGCGGAGGTCGTGGACGAGCCGGTCGACACGGACAAGAAGTGACCGAGGCGAACTCCTCGGAGCAGGAGTTGGTCGAAGACATTCTGGAAGACGCAGCGGACGAGGCGGCGGAGGCAGACTCCGCCGTCGAGGCCGAGGTCGTCGAGCCGGAGCACGACGAGCTGGCCGAGCGTACGGCCGACCTGCAGCGGTTGACCGCGGAATACGCGAACTACCGCCGCCGGGTCGAGCGTGACCGGCAGGCCAACATCGATGCCGCCAAGGCGTCGGTGGTCACCGAATTGCTCGCGGTGCTGGATGATCTGGATCGGGCGAGGGCGCACGGCGACCTCGAGTCCGGCCCGTTGAAGTCCGTCGCCGACAAGCTCGAGACCGCGCTCACCAAGCAGGGTCTCGTCGAATTCGGTTCCACCGGTGACCCGTTCGATCCCACGCTGCACGAGGCAGTGCAGCACGAGGGTTCGGGCGCCGATCCGGTGATCGGCATCGTCATGCGCAAGGGCTATCGGTTCGGCGATCGGGTGCTTCGGCACGCGTTGGTCGGGGTAACTGACCCGGAGGCATCGGACGCAGATGCCGACGCCAACTAGTTATCGGAAAGGAGGAGATGCCCGGTGAGCCAACGGGAGTGGATCGAAAAGGACTTCTACAAGGAGCTGGGTGTCTCCTCCGGCGCCTCGCAGGACGAGATCAAGAAGGCCTACCGCAAGCTCGCCCGCGACCTGCATCCGGATTCCAACCCGGGTGATACCAAGGCCGAGGAGCGGTTCAAGACCGTGAGCGAAGCCAATGCGGTGCTGTCGGATCCGGCCAAGCGCAAGGAGTACGACGAGACGCGCCGCATGTTCGCGGGCGGCGGCGGTGGCGGACGGGCCTACGGCGGCGGCGGGTTCAATCCCGGTGCCGGCGGCGGTTTTTCGCAGGACTTCAACATCGGTGACATCTTCGGTCAGGCCGGTGGTACCGGTGCCGCGGGCGACGGCGGGCTCGGCGATCTGCTGGGCGGGCTGTTCAACCGTGGTGGCGGCGGTGGCCGGGCGGCGGCGCGTCCGCGTCGGGGTTCGGATGTGGAGACCGAGACCACGCTGGGTTTCCGCGAGGCGGCCCAGGGTGTCACCGTTCCGCTGCGGATGACCAGTCCGTCGCCGTGCACCACCTGCCACGGCAGTGGCGCCAAGCCGGGCACCAGTCCGCGCGTGTGTCCGCACTGCAACGGTGCGGGCGTGGTCAGCCGTAATCAGGGCGCGTTCGGTTTCAGCGAGCCCTGCGACGACTGCCGCGGTACCGGGTCGATCATCGACGACCCGTGTACCGATTGCGCGGGCAGCGGCATCCAGAACCGCACCCGCACCATCACGGTCCGGATCCCACCGGGTGTCAGTGACGGTCAGAAGATCCGGCTGGCCGGTCAGGGCGAGGCGGGTCTGCGCGGTGCGCCTTCGGGCGATCTGTATGTCACCGTGCACGTCAGCCAGGACAAGGTCTTCGGCCGTCAGGGCGACGATCTCACCCTGGTGCTGCCGGTGAGCTACAGCGAATTGGTGCTGGGGACAACGGTTTCGGTACCCACGCTGGACGGCCGGGTCGGTGTGAAGGTGCCCCCTGGCACCGCCGACGGGCGTATCCTGCGGGTCCGGGGTCGTGGCGTGCCCAAGCGCGGGGCGGCGGGCGGCGCCGGTGATCTGCTGGTCACGGTGAAGGTCGCGGTGCCCCAATCGCTGGACTCCGATGCCACCGATGCGCTCAAGCGCTATCAGGAGGCGGAGAAGACCAGTGGTTTCGAACCGCGGGCAGGATGGGCGGGTGCTTGATGTCCGATAACCCGGATTCCGTTTCGGGTGCAACCTCGCGTGCCGAGTTCTTCATGATCTCGGTGGCGGCTCAGCTGGCGGGGATGCACGCGCAAACGCTGCGTACCTACGACCGGCTGGGTTTGGTCACCCCGCAACGGACCTCGGGTGGCGGACGCCGTTATTCGGCCCGCGACGTCGAGGTGCTGCGCGAGGTGCAGCGCCTGTCGCAGGACGAGGGCGTCAATCTCGCGGGCATCAAGCGCATCATCGAGCTCACCAACCAGGTGGAGGCGTTGCAGCAGCGCGTCGAGGAGATGAGTGCGGAGATCGAGCGGTTGCGGACGGGCTACCGGCCCGATCTGTCGCCGCCGGCCCGCAGTACCGCGCTCGTGGTGTGGCAGCCACGGCATCGACGCTGAGCCTTTTCGTTTCGACGAGCCTCCGGTTCGATATCCGCTGCGGTGGATTTCGGGCCGGAGGTTCGTTCGTCTCCGGTCAACCCCCGGCGATCGGCTGGTGATCCTCCAGCAACTCACTTATTCGCGATCTTGCTGATCGTAAGTAGCGTGGCGACGCGCTGAGGTGCGGATTTATCACCGTGGACGTCCAAAAGTTTGCTGGCCGATCGCTGGATTCCGGCCAGGGGGAAGGCATTCCGACGGTGCATACCAGCCACTCCAGTGTGCACACCCCGCGTGTCGTGGCCCGGCGCGCCGGATCGCGACTCTCGGCCGCTGTAGCGGAAAGGTCGCCCTACCAGGCACGTTGGTACCCAATTGCCTGAAATGCCGGGTACTTTGAGGATTCGTGAGCAAGTGTTCACCCGTGATTAACGGGCTAAAAGTATGTTTTCATGGGAAACTACTAGGTACCGCCTGGTATTTCGAGAATTACATGCGTGATGTTTAAGAGTACGATTCCTAAGCTGGCAAACCTCGCCTAGACTTCTCGCATCGGCTGCTGACGAGTGTCCTCCCAGCCCGTCACTCGCCGGCGCGGCTAGCGTTCGATGGCGAAACGAGGTTGTGACACATATGGATTCGCGGACTGTCGCTTTGATCCGTACTACGTTCAAGGCGGTTGCTGCGGAAGAAGGTGGCACCGAGCAGCTGTCGAGGTCGTTCTACTCGATCCTCTTCACGGACTACCCCGGTGTCCGTGACTACTTCCCGGCTGCCATGGATTCCCAGCGTGACCGGCTCGTGCAGGCGATCTCCTACACCCTCGACCGTCTCGAGGAGCCCGACAAGCTGCTGCCGTTCCTGGCCCAGCTCGGGCGCGACCATCGCAAGTACGGTGTGCAACCGGCGCACTATGTGGCCGTGGCCAATTCGCTGAAGAAGGCCATCCGGGTGTTCGCGGGCAACGAGATGTGGACCGACGAGGTGGCCAACGCCTGGGACGAGGGTCTGGCCACCATCAGCGGCGCGATGATCGCCGCCGCCGACAAGGAGACCACCCCCGCCGCCTGGACCGCCACGGTCGTCGAACATCGCGAGGTACTGCGCAACCTGTCGATCGTGCGCGTGCAGCTCGATCAGCCGATGCAGTACGCGGCCGGTCAGTACCTCAGCGTGGAGATCCCGTCGCGGCCGCGGATGTGGCGCTACCTCTCACCCGCGAACCCGTCCAATGTCAACGGCGAGATCGAGTTCCACGTGCGCGGCGTGCTCGGCGGCTGGGTGAGCCCCGCCATGGTCGCCCACACCGCCGTCGGCGATCAGTGGCGCCTCGGTTCCCCGCTGGGCGGCCTCGGCGTGCCCCGCAACACCAAACGCAAGATGCTGATGGTCGGCTGCGGCACCGGCATCGCCCCCCTGCGCGCCCAGGTGATGGCGATGGCCCAGCGCCGCGTGAACCCGAAGGTCCACCTCTTCGTCGGCGGCCACCACCCCTGCGACCTCTACGACCTCCAGGTCCTGAGCCAACTCGCCATCGCCAACAAATGGCTCACCGTCACCCCCGTCACCGAGAGCGACGAAAACCCCTGGTGGTACTACGATTCCGGCGAACCCCACCCCGACCTCCCCGGCCTCGAACCCCGCATGACCGGCCAAATCGGCAAGGTAGTAGCCAGCTACGGCCCCTGGTCCGATCGCGACGTCCAAATCGTAGGCTCCCCCTCCATGGTCCAAACCACCAAGTTCCGCCTCATGGCAGCCGGAACCCAAGCCCAATCAATCCGCCACGACCCCTTGTTCTGATTCGGAGTGGATCATCTCCGCCCAGAATCACCGCCGTCGTCGGCGCTCACATCCTGATCGATCCGATCGTCGGCGGCCTCGAACTCATCGTCGAGGCAGATCCTTCTCCGCCACCTGCGGACCAGCCCTTCAGCCCGGCACCGTTGGGTCGCGGCGTCTCTGGAAAGCGCAGGACCAGCAGGTCTTCCAGCCCCACCAGCGCGTTGTCGCTGAGAAGTTCTCGCATCGATTCCGCGATGTCGATGACTGGCTTCTCGCCGCTGGCATCCAATTCGTAGAGTCGGTAGGCGATGTAATCGGCGTCGGGGTCATCGCGTCGACGCCCCAGAACGTCGAGCACACGCGCAAGTCCACTGTCCCCGCCGTATCGGACAAGGACGTCAGCAGCATCGATCTCCATGGTGACAATGTCATCGTCCAGCATTTCGACAAGCCTGGCTCGCGCCTCGGGCTCAGCGATCAGGAGGCCGAGGTCGGGGATCGCACCCACGCGCGTCGAGCTATGTTCGCTGCGCGACCGCGTCAGGGCGTCGTTCAACCGGGAGTTGTGTGTCGCCATCGCAAGAAGATAATCGGATCACGCGGCAACTCTGACATCCGATGCATCCCGCGCTCTGAACCACCGCTCCAGTTCGAGACCGCCGAGCGACTCCCCCTGCCGACCAGCATGGGGCCGCGGATCTTGCCAGTTGCGCCGTCGACGTTCGCTCCGATCGACTCTCCCTCATCGACTATTGCGGATCCCATACAGTCAGTTTTCCGCCCGGTGTGCATACAACGCGAAATCCATCCGATCCCACTATCCACCATGACTCATAGTCGGGATCGGACATGAACGACACAGAGGCGCCAGAATCGAACCCAATGACGAGTGTTCCGCCAGGGCGCGTTGATGCAGTAGTGACTACGCCCCCGTCCATTACCCCTGTGAGTTCCTCAGCGATTGAGGCGGGATCGTCGGCATTCCATTCAGCGCCCTGCCCATTCAGTGCTCTGACAGAAGACTCGGCCATAAGGGTATATCTCTGGTCCCCGATGTCCACAGTGAATATTGGAGATGATGAGAGCACTCGTGAAACGAGCCCCTCGATCGGGAGTTTCATAGATTTACCATCCTGTCGGTAGTTTAAAGGATCCATCTGGTTCGAGCTCGAAATGAGTTTCTGCTTTAGACCCGGGCTTGCCGTCCAGCTTTACAGGTTGCTGATGTGAGTTTGTAAATTTTACATACCCGTTGGGGTACCGTTGGGTTGGTGCCATTATTCGGATGGTGTCTGCATCGCCGGTAGAGCCTGGCTTCTGCCATACGGTGCCATCGCCTCGGGCAGGTGTCGATGTCCACCCTGCGGGAATTTCGCTGGGCCGACTGCCGGTTTGCCAGGGCTTCTTAGGGCCAACCTTGCCCCGCACCCAGCTGCCTAATCGGTCAAACAGGTCCTTGACGGCTTTCCATGCCTTTGCTGCGGAATTCTTCACATCATCCGCTATTCCTGCGAGCTGCTTGACTTTTCTGAGTCGCCAAGCTTTTACAGCATCCTTGATTCTGTCGGACCATTTTGCAGCCGATGCGGCAGCCTTCGCCCCTGCGAGCATAGTTCCCGGGCCAGGTGCGAGGCAGGATGCGATCACAATAAAGGTAAGATCTAGTGCTGCATCCGCAACGATATCGTTGATGAAGCCATTTACCTGTTCGCGGAGCTCTTTGATCGAATCAATGTAGTCGGTACATGCCTTGCTGAGCTGGTTGCATAGGCTGAGCAATTCGCCGATTGAGGTTTCGATCGTTTTCAGATCTTCACGGACCTGGTTGGCGTCGGCGGAGGTGACTCCGTCGAAGAGGCTCGCTGCGATCGTGATCTTGTCTTTGGCGTTGGTGTTCACGTACACCCTACCGAGCCGGTCCCATGCGTCAGCGGCTTTGGCGAGGGTGTCGGTATCGCCATCGGGGAGTGGACAGTTGATGGCGTCGAGGACATCGATGGCGGTTTGTGCGAGACCTTCGGGAGTTCCACCTGCCGCTGACGCGGGCAGTCGGTACGGTCCCAGGGTGGCGGTCGATGCTGCGTCCGCAGGTCGATCCGGCTGGGTCGTGCCGTGGATCGTGGCGTCGGATTTGGCGTGCTCGAAGCCGATGTCGTTCAGGGCGGTGCCGTAGGCGCGCAGGGTTTGGTAGGTCTGTGCGAAGAAGGCGGTCGCGTCTTGGGCTGATTGGTCGTAGGACTTCGCCCATGCTCGACCGTCTTCGTCTTTTCCGGCCATCATGCCGTAGCCGCCGAGCTCGTTGAACACGTACGTGAAGCTGTCGAACAATGCGGCGGCGGAGTCGAAGCAGTTGGTCGCGGCCTGGTAGTAGACCTTGGGATCGACCTCGAGCTTCGTTGCGGGCGGGCTCATACGCCCAGGATCTTCAGCGTGGTGGTGCCAGCCTCGGTGTAGCTCTGGTGCGCGGTCTTCGCGGCCGATTCCAGCGCGGTCAGCCCGTCTTGCATGTCAGTGACCCCGGCTCGCCACTCCGTGTGCGCTTCGTTGTAGGCGGCGGCTACGGCTCCCGACCAGTTGTCATCGACTTCCTTCGCCTTGGCGTCTAGCGCGGTCAGTACGTCGGCAACGGCTGTCAGGTATCCCCGCATCCGTGTGGTCAGTTGGTCGAGTTGGTCGAGATCGACAGAGAATGCGGGTGTGTCGTCAGTCATCAAACGTCCTGATTCGAGATCTTCGGGCAGGTCAGGGTAGGTCGAGTGAACTGAGCCCCGAGGCATTCGATTGGTCGGTCGCGACGAGAGTTTCGGCGGTGATGCCGAGCTTCTCGGCCAGCTCGAAGAGAGCGTCCCACACCTGATCGGCGCCGGAGTGGAACTCATTCCACCCGGCGGTGAAGGTGCTGGCGTTGTTGCCGCGCCAGCTGTCGATCGTTATCTGGGCATCTGTCGCCAACGACCGATATCCACTTTGACACTCCGATGCAACTCGATAAGCCAACCGCCCCAACGCCTTGACCTCGTCAGGTACGACAGACAAGTTGAACGGGTCTTCCGCAGCCATCAACTCCCCCTCGAACTACCCTGCAACCGGTGCTGTCAGCTGCAGATCCTTCGCACTCTACTGGAGAGTAACTCCAGCCAGTGGCGGCAGCAAAGAGAGAGTGGGCGAGCCCGGCGGGTGAACTGCGTCGGCTTCGTAGTGGCGCTTCTTCAGAACGCAGCCTTCAGGCCCCTTCGGAAATGATGTTGGCCGGGGGAGTACCGGATTCGATCAGACGGTCGACGGTGGTGCGAACCATCGCAGGCGAACCACACACCAGCACTTGATGTTTGGTGAACGGACCATGCGCGGCAGCCACATCGGCAAGCGTCCCGTGCAACATCTCCTCGAGCCCGAAACCGATGTCCTCCGAACGAGTCTGCTCGTGCCATTCATCCCGCACCGCAGGATCATCCGGACTCTCCACAACGGGAATCACCGAAAGCCAAGGCAATTCGCCCGACAGCAGGAAAAGCATGTCGTTGGCATAGAGATCACGCGGCGACCGCCCACCGAAGAACAGATAGGTGCGCGGGGGAGTGTCGCGCCGAGCCAGGTCCAGAATCTGCGCGCGCATCGGCGCCAGCCCGGTCCCCCCGGCGATCATCACCAACTCGACCGCATCGGGATCAACCGCGAAAACCCCATGGGGAGCATTGATTCGCCACTGATCACCCGGTTTGGTGTCGGCGACGATGGAACTCGAACACCACCCGCCCGGCACCGTCCGCACATGGAATTCGAGCTTGCCGTCGAGCGAGGGCGGCAGCGCGGGCGAGAGCCGTCGCCGCACCCCGGGATGCTGTGGCACCTCCACCTCCACCGAGCCCCCCGCCTCGAACGGCACGAAGTCCCCGATCAGCCGGATGACGGCCAGATCGTTGCGCAACCGATGATGACCGACGACGGTCGCAGTCCACGCGGGATCGGGAAACTCGTTGCTCATCAGTCTCTTTCGCAGCAGGGTCAGACAGGATCGGCAGCGATGATCTCACTGGGTGTACCGGCTCGCAGGAGCGCGTGACGCGTGTTGGCGATCATCGACGGCGATCCCGCGATCTGGATCTGTCGGTCCGACCACGCCCCGAAGCTGGTCACCACCGCACCCAGATTACCGACCAGCCGTCGCGGCATGCCCATCGGCGCCTGCCCCGAATCCTGGGGATACCACCAGGGATTGGAGGCTTCCTCGCACACCGGTACCACGGTCAGCCACGGATTGGACTGGGAGAGCTGCCACATGTTGTCCACGTCGTAGAGGTCGCCCGGGTAGCGCCCGCCGGTGAAGAAGTGCACCCGCGGATTGATCCCGCGCTGACTCATCTCGATCAGCTGCGCCCGCAACGGCGCGATCCCCGTGCCGGAGCCGATCATCAGCACGTCGCGTCCCGATTCCCGATCCACGTATAACCCACCCAGCGGCCCGGCGATCTTCCACCGATCCCCGACCTTGGTGTCGTTGACGATCGCCGGACTTACCCAGCCGCCGCTGATCCGCCGCACATGGAATTCGATCTCGCCATAGGGGTTGGCCGGGATGGCGGGGGAGAAGTAGCGCCACATGTTCGGCCGCTGCGGCACCGCGACCGGCACATACTGCCCGGCCTTGAACGGAATGGGCCCGTCGGCTTGCAGCCGCACGATCGCCAGATCGTCGAGCACCCGCCGATGCCCCACCACGGTCGCGTCCCAGTAAGGCTGCGAGGTGTCCTCGTTCGCCCCGATCGCCATCGACGCCGAGATCAGCAGCGTGATGTCGCGCCAGCCCTCGTCGAGTTCCCTGGTCCAGCGGTTGCCGTGGTAGGTGCGAAGCGCAGCGAGCAGCGCCCGTCCGGCCATGTCGTAGTGGTCGGCTTCCACCCCGTATTTGCGATGGTCGCGGGCGAGTTGCTCGAGGAAGCGTTGCGCGCGCTCGAAGTCCTCGAGATGATCGAGCACGAACTGCACCGCGGTCGTGATCCGCTTGGCCTGCATGTCCATGGCAGGCGGAAACAGCTCACGTAACCGCGGGTCCTGTGCGAACAGGTGACCGTAGAACGCGCTGATCAGCCGCTCGGAACCACCGGGTGTCTCGGCCACCCCGCGGAAATCGGCGCGGACCAGCGCAAGCGAACGCGCATCCACGTCGTCAAGCTCCGTTTCTCTACATTGCTACAAATTGGCCCCGCCCAACGACGGAGCCCTCCCCAGTATCCCCCGAAACCACCATCTCGGTGCAGGGATGCTCGTCACGCCGTACCCAACCGCACGGATCGTAAACGCCCAACCCCCGATCAGCGCGATCTCCGCACCATCGATACGAGTCGGTGATCTTGGTCGGGTGCCGCGTAGCTCGGACCGCTGGTCGACGCGCCGACTAGGCGATGAGGCCGAGGGTCTCCTCGGCTGTGTCGGGGTCCGCGCCGACACTGACCGAAAACCGGACACCAAGCGCCCTGCCGAGTCGGTCCAGCACCGAGAGGGTCGGTACTCCGCCTCCGCCTGCTTCCAGTCGCGACACCGCCGGCTGCGTCATCTGCGCTCGCCGGGCCAGTTCTGTCTGCGACATCCCCAACGCGGTACGTCGCGTGAAAACAGCCCGACCGAGCGCGATTTCGACTCTGGCGATTTCTCTCGCTGCGCGATATTCATCGGTGTCTCGTTTCGCCGCCAAGACAGGATCATCGGCGATTCGATTGTGGGCCTTACTCATTCGACCTCCCTTGCTGTGTCGACGAAGGCGACTACCTTGTCGATGTCATGGTTGACCGAACACAGTTTCTGAGCTTCTTTGGCACGCATCACTTGCAGTCGTTCGTTGTCTCGGGTCTTGCGAAATGTTGTCAGCATGACGACTCTGTTGTTGGACGCAAACCAATACGTCAACCGCATCTCGATCGGGTGCAGATGGATGCGCAGCTCCCACACCCGATCACCCAGTGAGCGGGACAATGGCATGCCGAGGCTGGTTCCTTCCTCGGCAAGTAAGCCGACG
Source organism: Nocardia sp. NPDC058705 (assembly GCF_042749305.1). Classification (NCBI taxonomy): domain Bacteria; kingdom Bacillati; phylum Actinomycetota; class Actinomycetes; order Mycobacteriales; family Nocardiaceae; genus Nocardia; species Nocardia sp. NPDC058705. The sequence goes on from NZ_JBHYRN010000020.1 coordinate 46,450, forward strand.
ACCTCGTCAACTCGAGCCAGCTGAGCCGGAGTCAGCGAACGCAACCACTCGACTACCTCCGGCTCGGCGTAGATCTCGAACAAGGCCATGCATCTTATGGTATATCGGGCGTAATTGATCGGCAATCGACGCCACCCGTTCGAGTACCCGGCGATTCGTAGTGCGTGAGAATCGGAGGATGGCGAGCGACAACTTCATGCCGATCCACGATCCCGAACTGCTGGCCCGGGGCGAACGGGTGCTCGGGACCGAGTTCAGGGCGATGCACGAGCGGGTGCTGCAGGTCAGCGCGTTGACCTCCCGACTCAATCAGCTGCCCTTCGACGATGAGTCCGCGAAGACGGCCCTGCTCGAGGAAATTCTCGGCCGTCCGCTCCCCGCGAAGCTCACCATCTACCCGCCCTTCTACACCGACCACGGCCTGAACCTGGACCTGGCCGAACGCGTGTTCATCAACCAGGGCTGCACGTTCCTCGACTACGCCGGAATCCGCGTGGGCGCGGGCGTGATGATCGGCCCGAAGGCCACCTTCATCACCATGGGCCACCCCGTGGACCCGGAGGAACGCCGCCGATTCCTCACCGGCGCACCGATCGACATCGCCGAGAACGTGTGGATCGGCGCGGGCGCGATGATCCTGCCCGGCGTCAGCATCGGCCGCGACGCGGTGGTCGCCGCGGGCGCGATCGTCGCCGACGACGTTCCGGCGAACAGCCTGGTCACGGGCGACAAAGCGACTGTGCGTCGAAGTTGGTAGTGCCGTTCAGCTATTCGGCTTGTTCCGTCGGCAACGGAACAACGGAATTTCCCGAACACGAACCTGCGTGGACCGTCCCTCGACGCGCTGTCGCACCGCCTGCGCTGAACCGAGTCAGCCGACCACCTTCTGCACGGCCGCCTGCCGAGCCTCCTCACCGACCTCCCCGATCTCGAACCCCTTGCCGACGATGTGCTGGATCAGCGCGGGCTCCGGCGGCAGCCCGTATTTGCGCAGGTAGTACGGCACAGCGCCCGGCCAGACGAACACGCCGTCGGTGTGGAAGTTCAACGGCACGTCGCGCTGGGCGGGGTCGAACTCGTCGGCGTCGAAGCTGCGTGCGCTCAAAACCACCGGCGCGTGCTCGAGGTATGCCAGCACCTGATCCTGGATATCGGAGTCCACCGCAGACCGGTTCACCACCGGTTTGCCCTCGGAATTACGCCCGTCGAACGGCGCGGAAAGTCGAAGTTCGCTCATGTTCTGACAACCTACGCGGCTCCGGCTCGACCCGTTCACCCGTGCTAATGTGCCTGGTCAAGGCAGTACTCGGCCGGAAGGGGTGGGGATGAAACGCGCAGGTACGGCGTTGGTGGTCGCCGGTTTGGCGGTTGTCGGTCTGGTGGGGTGCGACTCGGGGGAGCCGCGATCGAAGGGTCCGACGACGACGGCGAAGCCGGCTCTGTGGAACCCGTGTACGGAGATTTCCGATGCGGCGTTGACGGAGGCGGGGGTGGATCCGACGACGGAGGAGAAGGGTGTCGCGGGCATCCCTCAGTCGGGGTGGGAGATCTGTGGATGGGCTGGGCCTGACTATTCGATCACCGTCTACACGACGAACAAGCCGGTGGCGGACTTCGAACAGAAGCCTGGCAACGTCGACTTCCGGGACGTGACCATCGCGGGTCGTACAGGTCGTGAGTTCAAGGTCACGGGGGCATCGAAAGATCTCGGTTGCGACGTCGTCTTCCCGGCGAGCACGGGCGTCGTCCAGTTGCAGATCTTCAACTCGGCGATCAAGTCGGGGCTCGATGACCCCTGCGCATACCTCGAGCGTGTGGGCGAAGTGCTCGTTCCGCTCTTTCCGAACTGAACCGGGGAGGGTTCATGAGTGAAAACACCGCGTACAGCGCCTTGCTCACGCAGGCCAAGGCAGGCGAGGTCTATCTGAACGACGAAGCCGCGGCCTTCCACATGTTCAAGGCGTGCGATGACCGACTTGCCGACCTGCAAGAGCTCTTGGTTGTCGCCCGCCGGGCCCAGAGCGTCACAGGGTTCGGCGACTTCCAGATCGGCAAGGATCTCGAGAAGAAGTTTCTCCTTCAGGCGACTGGCGACCAGAACTCGATCGATGCCGTGATGAGGAAGGACATCGAGGCCGTTCAACAACTGCGCGAAGTCTTCTCCATCTCCTTCAAACGCATCGCAGGCAAAGACATCGAAAACGCCAACGCCCTCGACTACGTCACCGAGCAGGTGAGCTGAATGACCGGAATGCAGAGCATCAACGGCCTCGACCTGATGAGCAGCCTCCGCAACTTCGTGACGTCCCCGTTCTCCGGCGACGACGGCGAACTCGACAGCTCCGAAATCGCCGACATCCAGAACAAGTACAACTCGCAGCGAGACGACAATCGTAAGAAGGCGGGCGATCTCGGTTTCGACGGCGAGTTCCGTCCGACAGTCGTGACGAAGAACGACCTGTTCGAAGGTACCGTCGCGGAACTGCGCGCCAAGGTCGACAAGATCGATCTGGATGCCGTCGCCAACCTGATCAGCGCGTGGAAGGAAATCTCCACCCGCAACAGCACCTCCCTCGACGAGTTCCGTAAGCAGATAAATCGCGGCATGTCCCCGGACGTCTGGACCGGTTCCGCGGCGAACTCAGCGGCACAAACCGTCGCGGCCTACGACACCACGGGCAAGAAGGTCACCACCGCGGCCGCGCTCACGAGTGCCAAACTCGACGAACTCCGCACCGGCCTCGAACCGACGAAACGCCTTGTCCCGCATGAGCCCGAGCACCGGAGCGGTCTCGAGAACTTCGGCGGCCTCTTCACCGGTCGTGGGTGGCGCAATGATGATGTCGCACAAGCCAATGCGAAAGCCGAAGCCGTCCGCATCCTCCAAACCGTCTATGCCCCAGTGATTTACGAATCCGACACCCGCGTCCCGGTCATCCCGATCCCGAAGACCGTCGACAACAACGGCGGCGAGCCCGAAACCCCCGGTGGCGGAACACAACCCGGAACCCAGGGTTCGACCACCCAGCCCACCACCCAACAGCCGACGACAACCCCCACCACCACAACCCCCGCATCGACTACCCCGACCACCGACCCCGAGGACACCGACACCTCCACCGAAGACTCGACCACTCCCGAATCGACCACCCCCCAGTCGACAGACCCGAGCTCGACAACCCCCGCCTCGACCACCCCGAGCTCAACCCTGCCCGGTTCAGGCTCCCCGTCCGGAACCCCAAGCGGCGCAGGCTCTCCCGGTGGCGGCTCACCGAGCTCACCCGGCTCAGGCTCTCCCGGCGCCGCAGTCCCCGGCAGCCCGACCGCCGCAGGCACCGCGGCAGCCCGCGCGGCAGCCGCGGGCACCGGCGCGGGGGGACGTTCCGGCATGCCCGGCATGATGGGTCCCGGCGCGGGCAAGGGCGGCGGCAACGACGACGAATCCACCAAGGCAATCCCCGACTACCTCATCACTCAGGAACACGGTGACGAACTCACCGGTCTGGACAACTTGCCCAAAACAGTCCCGCCCGTCATCGGTGACTGAGCCGAATCCTGATGGAACAGAGTAGATCTCCCGTGCGAACCTGGCATCTCACCGCCCTCGACTTCCGCACCCTCTGGGAAGCCGCAGGCCGCGACGTCCTCCCGTACCCCCTGCATCACCACCACACCGATGTCGAAACCCAGGCCGAGGTCCTGCGTCTGCGCAGCAAGGCCGCCGAGAACCTGATGGCCGAGTTCGACAGCGACCTCGACCGCGCCATCGCCGCCCTGCTCGCCCCCCACGCCCGCGTCGAGGTGGCGGGCGCGTCGAAGAACGTCAAAACGATCCGGGCCCACGGCGGCACCCGCGACACCTACGCCGCCCTCGCCGTCCAAGCCCCCGGCGACGAGAAGAAACCCGGCGACATCACCCTCCACCTCGTAGCCCCCGAAGCCCTTGCCCCCACCGTCCTCGCCACCCTCCCGAAGGTCGCCCCCGGCAAAGGCCGCGAAATCCGCGTCACCGCAGCAGAACTCGCCGCCCCCCGCCCTCACGTCCGCGACCGCTGGAACCCCACCCCCCGCGAACAACTCGAATCCTTCCTCGCCAAACCCACCACCACCCTCACCCACATCGGCGTCTACGCCCACGCCAGCGTCGACAACCGCCACACCGAAGGCCGCGACGACTTCCAACTCCACGACATCCCCGGCGACGGCCGCTACGTCTTCTACGGCGAAACCACCTTCATAGCCAAACCCACCACCCCCACCCGAATCCGCTCCACCCTCGCCACCATCCTCACCACCACAGCCACCAAGGCCCGCACCGGCACCTACCTCCCCCACTGACCCCGCAACGGTTACGCCACTGGTATCAGACTGAGCGCTGGGTCGAGTCCTGGGTGCGGAGCTCAGTCATCGAGGCGGTCTTCACCGAAGGCCGCATCGATCCCGGCCCGTTCTGCCGCGGAATCTCCCGCTCCGGTGAAGCGCGCGAGCCGCGCCGCGAAGTCGGCCGTCACCACGCTGCGCCGCACCCGAATCGACCGCAGCGCGTCATCCCCCTCGATCGCCATCACAACCCCTTCCTCGGCACGGGCGTACTTGTAGCTGATTCCAGCCTGACTCGCGAGGGTTACGGCCGGAGCGACACCATCGCGTCGGAACCGATGCAGGTCAGTCGAACATCTCGTCGAGGGACACAGCGGTCAGCACCCGCCTGGTCCATGCCCGGAGCTGCTCCGCGTCAGCCGCCTGAATCCGCGTGGTGACCGCGGTCGGCAGTGGCCCGAACTTCACAGTCAACAGGTCCACCAATATCGCCACACGCTCAGTTGAGCGCCCTCGCGCTTCCAGCCGTTCCGCTGTGGTCATCGCAACTTCCTTCGCTCGGGGACCGAGCCGGTCGGTCAAAGGCTGCAGTTCGTCAACGCTGACGTTGTTGACGATGAACAGGTACGTCACCAAAATGTCGAACTCGCGCGTACCCGATGGTCCGTCCAGCAACGCCCGCAACTCGTCAACCACTTCCATGATATCGGAGGCGACGTGCGGATTATCCGGTCCGATCTTGTGCATGATCAACATCAGCCGGGTCGCAGGGGTGAGGTCGCGCGCCCGCAACGCCGCTACGTCCAGAGCGGCGACATCGTCGAGAAGGAACTCGAAACGAGGCAGGTAGCGAAACAACGGATCACGGCTGGAGTTGTCAAGGTCGATCAGGTCGCTGAGCTGGGTGGGAGCGGTCCAACGCAGGCCCGTGTGAGTGCTGTGCACAACCAGCGGGATGACCGCGGGAAGGACTTTCGATTCTGGGTGCTCGTCCAAGTGTCGACGCCAAATGTTGAGCACGTAGCTGAGCATCCGGAATGCCATCAGATGGTCGCTGCACGACTGGTGCTCGATCAGGATGTACAGGTAGGCGCCTCGGTCGTCGATCGTGGTTTGATACAGAACGTCGCTGTACTGCGAACGCAGATCCTCGGTGATGAAGCTACCCGGCACCAACACCATCGCGTCGAAATCGATGCGTGCGGCTAGATCGGCGTCTGACCTCGCTGGCGGCGTCGGCGGCACGACTGAGTACCTCACGGGCATAAGCATCATGCGGGTTCGACGGCTTCTTCGTCATGGCGAGAAGCTACCGACTGGGTCGACAACCGTTCGATCAGATCCGTCAGGACGGCGTCCGATTCACATGTATAAACCCTTCGCCCGCAGGATCTCCACGACTCGCTTGTTGTGGGCAGCACGGCGCTCCCGCTCTTGCCTGGCCTGTTCGGGATCGTCGAAGTGTCGGTGAACCAGGATGAGATTCTCCAGCGGTGTGATCGAGCCGTCCTCGCGGATCCGGCAATGCGAAGAGGTTTCCCCGTCATTCCCCTCTTTATAGAAGTCGAGGAAGTAGCCGCTCTCATCGTGCTCGGCGCGGACACGAATCCGCTCGCGCGATGAGCCGTCTGGTGCGACCAACCCTATCCGTATCCCCATCGGCAGTGGATCCGGGAATGCGGCGATGTGGGTCGTCCGCGTGGCCAAGGCCGTGACGAAGGTATCCCGCGCATGATCGGGCACCACTTCTTCCGACGTCATGTATTTCTCCTAATGTCCCTGGCTACTTTCACGGCGTCGCTGCGCTTGGCGGCCCGGCTGATCCGACGACATGGAGCTCGATAACGTAGCCCGTCGTTCCGTCCGGCAACACGTGCGGGGTCACACTTTCGACCCGCACAACCCTACCGGCCGGCAACAGCAGCTCCCGGCCAGGATTAGGCGGATCCTTATAGTGCAGCCCGTCGGCGAAGTCGGATATGTCATAAGCCACGCCACCTCGGACCTCGAACAGGATGTTCTCCCCCGGCTCCTCCCACCACGTCCCGCCGACCTCCCCAGCGACCGAGGTGAATGCATTCCAGTCGATGACGGCATCCTCGGTGTACCTCGCGAGGAAACCTGGAAGATCCCCAGGGTCGATGGACAGCGACCTGAACAGCTCGGGTACAGCCGCCGGTGGGAGCTTACTCAGGGAGTCGTTGACTGCTTGCTGTAGTTCGGCGACGGAGTCGACGTCCGTGTCGTTGCGCAGTCGGCGGTTGAGTTCCTCGTAGTAGAGCTTGGTTGTGTACAGGTCGATGACGAGTACATCGCCGTGGGGGATGCCGTACTGGCGGGCCAAGCCCTCGAGGTCGGGCAGGTAGCGCTGGCGGCTGCGGTCGTTGTGGTTGTCGACGATGTACGCCACGGCGACTTCCCTGCTTACGCCGAACTTCGCCAGTGCGTTGATCAGCTTGTCAGGCACGATCGCGTCGACCTCGGCGAAGGTGACGTCGCGACGCGGCACCGCAGCCGGGTCGGCATGCTCACCACGCAGTGGCAGTCCCTCGTTGTCGGTACGCGCAGGCGGAGGGCGTCGCAGGCCGATCTCGTCGGCGACCGAGTTGACATCGAGGCCCGCCCTGGACATCAACGCGCGGCGTTCCATGGCTGGCCCGTCATTGCGCAGGACCTGCTTGCCATCCCGCAGCACTCCCGCGTCCTCCAACTCGGCACGCAGCTTCGCTCTGGTAACCGCGGGGTCGATACCTGGTCGGTTCAGGTCATCGCGGAGCCCCTCGATGCGCTCGATGCGCTCGACGTCGGCGCGGGTGAGTTCCCGCGCCGGGCTGTTCGAGGTCAGCGCGTCACGGCCACCTGTGCGGAGCCGCGCCTCGTCGCGAATCTGCTGCGCGTGTGGGTCGAGGGATCGACCGCGCGCGCCGGTCGGGGCTGCTCGACTTACTGCTGTTGTTGGGTCGAGCTTCGTTGTTCGGGAACCCGGTACCGCGGAGTTGGTGTCTGCGGTTGTAGTGCCGTTGGGGTGGTGGGTGTGCCACTGCCCGTCGGGAGGCACGCGGGGGCTGCGGGTGCCGTCGGGGTTGGTGATGGTGCTGGCGCTGAAGACGTTTCCGTTGGCGTCGGTCCAGGCGGCTTGGGTGGGGGCTAGGACTTCGACGCCCAGGTGTTGGGCGAGGCGGTCGGCGAAGCCGTTGGTGGAGGCGTCGCAGCCGATTAGGCGGATGGGGGATACGCCGTCCCAGCCGGAGCGGCGGAGGAGGTCGCCGTATTGCTCGGGGGTGAGGGGTTGGCCGCCGATGATGGCATGGCCGTCGGGGGTTATGTGGGTGTCGGCGGTGAAGCGGTTGGGGTCGGCGGGGACTCGGTGGGGGAGGTCGCCCATGGTGGGGTCGCCGCGGTGGTGGGAGACGCCGGCGGGGGTTTGTTCGGCGTGGTTGTTGTGGATGGCGTCGAGGTCGACTGGGGGGTTGGTGTCGAGGTCAGGGGTGGTTTCTGGGTTTGTGTCGGTGGTGGGGGTTACGGTGCTGTCGGGGTTGGTGTTCGGGGACGTGTGCTGGTCGGCCCAGGAGGGGATTGTGGTTCGGGCCAGGTCGGCTCGGGAGATGTCGGAGCCGAGGCGGTGTAGGTCGTCGGGGGTGAGGGTGGGGTTGTCGCGTGGGGGGAGGCCGAGGTTGGTGCGGACTGTGTTGGCGAGGTCGGTGAGGGTGGGGGTGGTGTCCGCGTTGATGGTGAGGTCGGCTGTGGAGGGGTTGGTGGTGGGGACGACGTCGACCATGAGCCAGTCGCCGAGGGGGAATTGGTGACCCTGGTTGAAGGCGATGTCGGTGGCTGTTTGGGCGTTGTCGGCGACGGTGTCGATGGCGGTGGGAGGGGTTGTGGGAGAGCCGGTTACGGCGACGGTGAGGCGGACGACTCGGACCGGTTGGGCGAAGGTGTTGGGGTAGTCGGCGGCTTGGTAGGGGCGACCGGTGGGTGGGTTTACTTGGAGGGCTTGGTTATTGGCGGGGGTGACGGGGCGTAGGGATTCGCGGGCCTGGCGGGCCTGTTTGGCGGCCTCGCGTGACTGGGGGGTGAGGAGTGGGTCTGTCGGGGGAGTCGTGGTTGCCGGTGTGGGGTTCGAGGCCGGTGTGGTTTCGGGGGACAGTGGGTCCGTTGTGGGGGTCGTATCAGCGGGTGTTGTTGGATCAGGCTGTCCAGCTGGCTGATTCGTTGTCGCTGAGGGGGCGTTGCCGTTGCGACGGTTCGATGGAGGGATCGACGAGGTGGGGGCCGAAGTGGGCACCGTGTTCGGTGTCGCGGAGGAGTGGCCGGGTGGCGGCGTGCTCGGGGTTGTCGGTCGCGCGGTGGGCGGCGGTGCCGTGTGAGTCGTTGGGTTGGTGCTTGTGGATGAGTGTGGATTGCTCGGTGTCGCCGGGTTAGTTGTCGAGGGTTGGGTGCGCGGCGTCGCGGGCGTGAGGCCTGTGGATGGTTGGGGATTGTTCGGGCCGGTCGACTGAGGGCTGGTGGGCCAAGTGCCGGACGGTTGGGTGCTGGTCGACTGGGGGCCGGGAGATTGGGCAGTGGGGGTTGTCGGCCTGGGGGTTGTGGATGGTTGGGGAGTGTTCGCGGACGGCGATTGGTGCACGCCAGGGGTGATCGGCGCGCTGATGGGTGGGGTCGACGGCGTCGCGTTGGCAGGTGTTGAGGTGGGCGTTGTGGTGAGCGGTGTCGCGGTGGGCGCCGGGCCGGGTGCTGTGGCGGTGGTGGCAGCGGCGGTTGTCGATGGATCTGTTTGTTGAGGCTGGCGGGTGGTGTCGCCGGGGGATTGGGTTGTCGGTGCTGTCGGTGCGCTGGCGGTCGGGGTGCCTGGCTGCGGGGTCGTTCCTGGTGTGGACGGTGCGGAGGACGTGGGGCTGCTACTGCTCGGTGACTGGTCGCCGTTGGTCGGGGCGGGGGTAGTGACCGGGCTCGATGAATTCGGTTGGGGCGCAGCCGAATCAGTGGGCGCGGGGGTATCGACCGGCGGGAGGTCTAGCGACGACGGAGGAGATGCAGGTGAGCTGGGTTGGGCGGCGGGGCTTGGAGTCTCGGCCGGAGTGGATGGCGTTGTGCCGTTGGGGGATCCGGTCGCGTTCGAGGTGCCGGTGTCGCTCGGTGTTGATGGGCTCGGCGGCGTCGGGCTGGAAGTACTCGGTGAACCCGTGCTGGAAGGGGTCCCGTTGTCGGTGGGAGATGTCTGTCCAGGCGCACTGGGACTCGGCGACGTATCGCCAGGTGAGGTCGGGTTTGGCGAATTGGCGCCGGGCGAGGTGGAGCTGGGCGAATTGTCGCCAGGTGAGCTGGGACTCGGCGAGGTGTCGCCGGGGGTGCTCGGGCTGGGTGAGGTGTCGCCAGGCGTGCTCGGGCCAGGAGAGGAGTCGCCTGGTGAGGTGGAACTCGGTGAACTGTCGCCGGGTGAGGTGTCGCCTGGTGAGGTCGGGCTGGGTGAGTTGTTGGCTGGTGAGGTGGAGCTGGGCGAATTGTCGCCGGGTGAGCTGGGGCTGGGTGAGGTGTCGCCGGGTGAGGTCGGGCCGGGCGAACTGTTGCCTGGTGAGGTGGAGCTGGGCGAATTGTCGCCAGGTGAGCTGGGGCTCGGTGAGGTGTCGCCGGGTGTGCTCGGGCTGGGTGAGGTGTCGCCGGGGGTGCTCGGGGCAGGAGAGGAGTCGCCCGGTGAGGTGGAACTCGGTGACGTGTCGCCGGGAGTGCTTGGGCTGGGTGAACTGTCACCCGGCGAACTGTCCCCAGGAGAGGACGGTGAACCCGCCCCGGACGGCTGGGTCGCACCGTTCCCATTCGGACTCGAAGGCGCCCCCTCGGACGCCGGCGAAGTCGAACCGGGAGCACCCGTAGATGCTGGCGAAGTCGACCCCGGCGAACCACCGTTCGACTGACCCGGAGACGAACCCGGATCTCCGGTACTGGCCGGACTGGTGGGCGACCCCGTATCACCCAACTCTGGAACCGTCGGCGCCGACGAGTCCCCGCCATTCCCCAGTCCGGACTGCAACCCGCTCTGCACCCCACCAGCACCAGCGCTGGTGAACGTATCCACCCCGATATCGAGCTTGAAATCCTGGTCCATCAACAAAGACGCCGCACCAGCCGAGGCGACCTGAGCCGACAGATCAGCACCGAGCTCGGTGGCCGCACCGGTCACGGACTTGGCCGCCACCTTGCCGACGCTGGAGGTGATGTTGTCGCCGACTCCGCCGAGCTTGTCGCCCAGACCACCACCCACGGCTCCACCGACAGCACCACCGAAGGTCGCCAAACCCAGGTCGGACCAACCGAAGTCGTCCATCGAACGATCGCCCTTGGCGACCTGGATGGTGCGGGCGAGCGCGTCGATCCCGCCCTCTTCCAATGCTTCGAAAAACGCACCGCGCAGCGCGGCGCGTGATGCCGCCTTGGCGATGCCGCGCGCGATCATCCGAGTCAGCAGCTGCTTCATCGCGATCTTCACCGCGACCTGCGCCGCGACACGAGCAGCCACGCCTGCCGCGGCACCGATTCCGGTCCACGCGGTCGCGATCGCAAGACCGATTTCGACCGCCGCCACGATCATCGTCCCGATGATCACCAGCTTGGTGTGCTCGATATCGTTGGCGCCGTCTTCGAGTAGCTCGGCCTGCTTCTCGCACCACTTACGGATCGCGGTGAACGCCGCCTCGTCACCGGCGAGGAGTTTGTCGCGATAGGCGGCGATCGCATCGTGGGTGTCGCCCTCGGACAAGGCGGTCAATGCTGAGTTCAGGGCGCGCGCCGCGTCCTCGTCGACAGTGTTGAGCGTGTTCGCGGTAGTAGTCCACGCATCCGCGAGGCGTCGCATCGCGGTTTCGTCGCCCTCGGGCCAATCACCCGCTCCAAGAATGTATTTCGCGACCCACTGCAGAGAATCCGGGATCTCGATACCCACGAGCTAGATCCCTGTCGACTTCAACTGGGCCGCCCGGGCGGTGTCCTGCTCGACCAACTTGTCCGCGACCGTCACCATGTTCGTCCCGAGCTGCGTCATCGTCTTCGCGAGATTGCCCACCGCGGTTTTGCCCTGCTCAACACCCGGCGTGTAGTTGCCCGCGAACGCCTGCCCGATCTCGTCGCCACCCCAGCACTCGCCCTCGGCCGCCAATGCCGCGGCCAACGTCGTCACCGCCGCCGACAGCGTCGATGCGACCGAATCGAACGAGGTCTGCGTACCGCGCAGCGCATCCGGATCGGCCTTGATCGAACTCATCGCAAATCCCAACTTCGGCAACGGTGCTGTCGAAGTATTGGACGCACGAGGTCGAGCTTCGGATCCCTATTGTGCGGTATGTCTCATTAGCCGGGCTAAGGCTATTACTGTTGTCGGGCAGGGTTATCCATTGCCCATCTGCAAGTCCATGCCCGTCATCCTGGCCAGTTCGTCGAAGGTGATCGTGCCGGTCAGGCCAGAGCCGGTGACCGTCGCCGACGAGTGGTCGCCGGACCACTGGATGCCGAGTCCCCGATGATTGGCGTAGGCGTGCAGAGCGCGGCGTCGGTCGGTGATCGGGAGCCCTGTGAGCCCCTCCTGGATCACCCGGGCGACGCGCGGCGCGAACGGCGCGGGCAGCACGAACGACGGATGCTCGATCAGAAACGCAGCCCTGGTCCCACCGCCGACCGGCCCGCTGTAGGCGGTCCACACTCCCGAGATCGCCTTGGCCGCGTCCATGAACACATTCACCACGACCTCGGGCCGGTCGGGCGAACCGGGAAGCGCGCGGAACGGCACCTCCGCATCGGCGAGTTGGCTTATCCCATAACGGGTTCCGATGTCGCGGACCGACTGCGACAACCCGGTGACCAGATCCGGGTACCCGGCCGGATTGCCCCACGCCCACAACCACGACTGCGGCCCCGGAGCCGCCGACCCGAGCAGGTGCATCCGCTCGCACTCGATCGGCTGGTCCCCGGTCAACGTGAACCGGCCGACCGCCAGGTCGACACTCCACCCACGATCGCCCACGACATCGGCGAGATGCAGTTGATGCTCGTAGGAATACAGGGCGGCGTCGTCGAGCAGGTTCGACAAGGTCACGTCGGACATGACGGTGAGGGTAGCGAGCCACACCCGGATAGCGAGAGCGGTTCGTCACAAGCTCGATGTGAACTGTTCGGGCGATTCGCACGGAAGTCGCTGGCCAGAGCGGGAACTCGCCAGTTGCTCACAGGGTCGACAGTGTGTAGCGTCACAAGAACAAGAACGGCCGCCCGGCGAGCGCCAACTCACCGAACGGCCTAGGTACGAAACAGGTACTAGCTGTTCGCACCGTGGGATGAAATCCTACATGCAACGGCTCGGCGCTCCATGCGTCGGGCTTTCGTCGTTTCGAGGGTGAAATCTGCCCCGACGACGGGCTACCTGTGTCGTGTCCTGGGCTGAGGCCGCTCCTGTCGGTCGTTATCGGAGAGCCCGACCGAGGGACAGACAACCCTGTTAACCCAGCCTCCTGCGAGCACCTTCGTCGTACGCCTCGCACGTACGCACCTGGTCGGTTCGGGAGTGCACACCTTCGACCGGGTCCAACATCGCCACACGCCGAAACAGGCGTGGGGCCAATCGTGTTGGCCGAGGACGCAAATCGGGGTTCGGTGCGGGGAACCGGGCAGGGATGGTTACGACACCGGCACCCCTGGGTGCTCCTCGAGGTCCAACACAGTGCGGGCGAGCCCGGTCCGCATCCGTACTTGTCAGCAGGGTCCGGTACACATCAAGCAGGAGGAATCGATGACGAGCTCTGATGATCCGAACGCGCTCAATGCTCCGGCTTCAGTCGGGGTCGGCGACTTTATCGTTTACAACACCGAGGACGGTCGCGCCGAGGTGCAACTCCGCACTGTCGACGGCACGGTGTGGCTCAGTCAACGGCAGATGGCTGAGTTGTTCGCGAAAGATGTGCGCACGATCAACGAGCACGTCAAGTCGATCTACGACGATGGCGAGTGTGTGATGGAGGCAACTATCCGGAAGTTCCGGATAGTTCGTCTCGAGGGAGATCGCCAGGTCACCCGGGAGATCGACCACTACAACCTCGACATGGTCCTCGCAGTCGGCTACCGAGTGCGCTCCCAACGAGGCGCCCAGTTCCGCCGCTGGGCGACGACCGTTCTGCGGGAGTACCTGATCAAGGGCTTCGCGATGAACGACGCCCGCCTGAAAGACCCGCAGGGCCTCGACTACTTCGACGAACTCCTCGAACGCATCCGCGACATCCGCGCGTCCGAGAAGCGTTTCTACGTCAAGGTGCGCGATGTCTTCGCGACATCGAGCGTCGACTACGACCCGAAATCCGAGCTGGCGAAATCGTTCTTCGCCACGATCCAGAACAAGCTGTTGTACGCGGTGTGTGGGCACACCGCGGCCGAGCTCGTCGTGAGTCGCGGCGATGCCGGTCAGCCGAACATGGGACTCACCACCTGGAAGGGCGCGTGCGTGCGCAAGGGTGATGTCAACGTGGCGAAGAACTATCTGAACGAGCGAGAGATCAAGCAGCTCAACCGATTGACGACGATGTTCCTCGACTACGCCGAAGACCGCGCCGAACGCCGCGAGCAGATCCAGATGGCCGACTGGATTGTCGCGACCGACAAGTTCCTCGACTTCAACGAGCGCAGCGTGCTGCGCGACGCGGGCAGTGTCTCGGCTGACGAAGCGATTCGCGTCTCGACCGAGCGGTACGAGCAGTTCGATGGTGCCCGTCGCCAGATCGCCGAACATGCCGCTGATCTCGCCGAACTGGCAGCGATCGAATCCGAGATTCGGCGACGGAGTCGGGGATCGGACTGACGCGAAATCTCAGATGGCGAGGACGGTTTTTCCTCGGGCGCTGCCCTGGCCGAGGACGGCGGGGGCGGCTTCCAGGGGGACTGTCATCTGGACCGGGACGACCACATCTCCCGCGGCAACACGGGACAGCAGGCGGCTCAATTCCGTTGAACGACCTTTGGATTCGAAGTTGCCGCCGGTGATGCCGTGGTCGTGCAGGACCGCTTCGTCGGCCGCCCACGTGGTGGAGAAGGCGTGGCCGCCGCGTTTGACCAAGGTGGCGTGGGAGGCGAAATCACCTGGGGCGCTGACCAGATCGAACAGCACGTCGATGCCGTCGGGGTGGGTGAAGCGGACGGCGTCGGTGACGCTCGAGTCGCGGTAGGTGGCCGGGTCGGGGTCGACCATGTTCGGGTCGGCGGGGCGGATCTGGGTGTAGTCGACAGTTTCGGCGGCACCGAGGCGCGCGACCTGATCGGTGGCGTCGGCGCGGGCCGTCGCGATCACGTGGGCGCCCGCGATATTGGCGAGCTGGACGAGGAAGGAACCGACGCCGCCGGTCGCGCCGACGATCAGCACGGTCTGGTCGGGGTGGATGTTCGCCGCGTCCACCAGGTCCTGGGCCGTCACACCGGCGATCGGCAGGGCTGCGGCGGCCACGCTGGTGATGCCGTCGGGGATCTGAACGAGGGTCGCGTCCTCGGGGACCGTCGCGTACTGCGCCCAACTACCGTGGCCCGCGGGGGCGGTCAGGAATTTGCCGACCACTTTGTCGCCGACCTTGAACTTGGTGACGCCGGTACCGACCGCCGAAACGGTGCCCGCGCCGTCGACGCCGAGGATCATCGGGAAGTCGGTGGGCATCTTGCCCTCCAGTAGACCGTCCGCCATTTTCAGGTCGAACGGGTTGACCCCGGCAGCGTCGAGCGCCACCTGAACCTCACCGGCGCCGGGTTCGGGAACCGGCACATCGGCGAGCTCGGGTGTGGCGCCGAACTTCTGAACCACGATCGCGCGCATAAGCGGGTGAACTCCTCGCATCATCGGGTGGAGCCGGGCACCGCAATCCTAGGCGGATAGCCGTCCGACATGCGGTGATTGATCGTCTTCGGTGGTGTCGCGGCGTAGCGTGAAGCTGGATTCGAAGTCGGGGAAAATTTTTGAAGTTGAGCGGAACAGACTCAACTCTATGAGCGTTGAACAAGTCGATACCGGACACACCCAAGGAGATTCGTGGACTCGTTCAATCCCACCACCAAGACGCAGGCGGCCTTCAACACCGCCCTTCAGGCCGCCGCGGCGGCGGGCAATCCGGAGATCCGTCCTGCCCATCTGCTGGTGGCGTTGCTGGATCAGACCGATGGCATCGCCGCACCGCTGCTCAAGGCCATCGGAGTCGACCCGGCGACAGTCGAACGGGAAGCGGGCGCCCTCGTCGACCGGCTGCCGCGCGCCACCGGCGCGACCACCAAACCGCAACTGGGGCGCGAGGTCCTGGCCGCGATGACCGCTGCCCAGCAGCTGGCCACCGAGCTCGGCGACGAGTTCGTCTCCACCGAGAACCTGCTGGTCGGGCTGGCCGAAGGCAATTCCGATGTCGCCCAGTTGCTGCGCAAGCACGGCGCCACTCCCGAGGCTCTGCGCGACGCGTTCACGTCGGTCCGGGGCAGCGCCCGGGTCACCAGCGCCGACCCGGAAGCCAGCTACCAGGCACTGGAGAAGTACTCCACCGACCTCACCGAGCTGGCGCGCCAGGGCAAGCTCGACCCGGTCATCGGCCGCGACACCGAGATCCGCCGCGTGGTGCAGGTACTGAGCAGGCGCACCAAGAACAACCCCGTGCTCATCGGCGAACCCGGCGTCGGCAAGACCGCCATCGTCGAAGGTCTGGCGCGGCGCATCATCGAAGGCGACGTGCCGGAGTCGTTGCGCAACAAGAAGGTTGTGTCGCTCGACCTCGGCGCGATGGTGGCGGGCGCGAAGTATCGCGGTGAGTTCGAGGAGCGGCTCAAGGCCGTGCTCGACGACATCAAGAACAGCGCGGGCGAGATCATCACCTTCATCGACGAGCTGCACACCATCGTCGGCGCGGGCGGCACCGGCGACTCGGCGATGGACGCGGGCAACATGATCAAACCGCTGCTGGCCCGCGGCGAGCTGCGGCTGGTCGGCGCCACCACCCTCGAGGAATACCGCAAGTACATCGAGAAGGACGCCGCGCTCGAACGGCGCTTCCAACAGGTGCTCGTCGGTGAACCGTCGGTGGCCGACACCATCGGCATCCTGCGCGGCATCAAGGAGCGCTACGAGGTGCACCACGGCGTGCGGATCACCGACTCCGCGCTGGTCGCGGCCGCGACGCTGTCGGACCGCTACATCACCTCGCGCTTCCTGCCCGACAAGGCGATCGACCTGATCGACGAATCGGCTTCGCGGCTGCGGATGGAAATGGACTCGCGTCCGGTCGAGATCGACGAGATCGAACGTGCCGTGCGGCGCCTCGAGATCGAGGAGGTGGCGCTGGAGAAGGAGACCGACGCTGCGTCCAAGCAGCGCCTGGAGAAACTGCGCCAGGAACTGGCCGACGACCGCGAGAAGCTCGCCCAGCTCACCACCCGCTGGCAGAACGAGAAGAACGCGCTCGACTCGGCGCGCGGCCTCAAAGAGCAGTTGGAGGCGCTGCGCGGGGAGTCCGAGCGGGCCGAACGCGACGGTGATCTCGGCAAGGTCGCCGAGCTGCGCTACAAGCGCATCCCCGACCTCGAGAAGGAGCTCGCCGACGCCGAAAAGACAAGTGCCGGAGCGTCCGACGGCGAAGTGATGCTCAATGAGGAGGTCACTCCCGACGACATCGCCGACGTTGTTTCGGCATGGACCGGCGTGCCCGTCGGGCGCATGCTCGAAGGCGAAACCGCCAAGCTGCTGCGGATGGAAACCGAGGTCGCGGGGCGCGTTGTCGGGCAGGAGGAAGCGGTGCAGGCCGTCTCCGACGCGGTGCGAAGGGCACGCGCCGGTGTCGCCGACCCGAACCGCCCGACCGGCTCGTTCCTGTTCGTCGGCCCCACCGGCGTCGGTAAGACGGAACTGGCGAAATCCCTCGCCGACTTCCTGTTCGCCGACGAACGCGCGATGGTGCGCATCGACATGAGCGAGTACAGCGAGAAGCACTCGGTGGCCCGGCTCGTCGGCGCGCCTCCCGGATACGTCGGCTACGACCAGGGCGGCCAGCTCACCGAAGCGGTGCGCAGGCGGCCGTATTCGGTGGTGCTGTTCGACGAGATCGAGAAGGCACACCCGGACGTCTTCGACATTTTGTTGCAAGTTCTCGACGAAGGCAGGCTCACCGACAGCCAGGGTCGCACGGTCGACTTCCGCAACACCATCCTCATTCTCACCTCCAATCTCGGCGCCGGTGGCGACCGCGATCAGGTGATGGAGGCGGTGCGGCGCGCGTTCAAACCGGAGTTCATCAACCGGCTCGACGACGTGGTGATGTTCCACGCGCTCGACGCGAAACAGCTGGAATCGATCGTCGACATCAACCTGCGTCAGCTGCAGAAACGGCTCTCACAGCGCAGGTTGACCCTCGACGTCACCGAGGAGGCCAAGCAGTGGCTCGCCGTGCGCGGGTACGACCCTGCCTACGGCGCGCGGCCGCTGCGCAGGCTGATCCAGCAGGCGATCGGGGACAGTCTGGCCAAGGAACTCCTCTCCGGTTCGGTCGCCGACGGTGACACGGTGAAGGTGAGTGTGGACGACGCCACCGACAAGCTCGTCGTCGAACGCGAAGTTATCCACAGCTAGGGACTTATCAACAGGCCGGTGCGGAGGGGCCTCCCAAACGCACCGGCCTGTCCTACCCTGGAGCCCATGACGAACCCCAAGGATCCGTGGCAACGCCCGGACGACGCGCCGACCGAAAGGCTGGGTTCGTCGGGCACTGAGTCGACCACGCCGTACAGCGGCAATTCCTTCGACGAGTGGGGTCAACCGTCCAACCCGACGCAGGCGTTGCCGCCACACGACGAGGCCTGGGGTGCCTACGAAAGCGGTTATCCCGCAGCACAACCCCCGCCTCAGCAGGCACCACCCGGTTACGGGCAGGGGTATCAGGCCGCGCCGCCGGGTTACGACCAGGGCTATCCGCCACCCGGCTATGACCAAGGTCAGCCACCCGGCCACCCGCCACGTCCGCAGGACGGTGACCAGGAGGAACCGCCGAAGCGACACACCGGTTTGTGGATCGCGCTCGGCGTGGGCGTACTGGCGCTGATCGCGGTCGGTGGCGTGCTGGCCGGGCTCGTGTTCAGCGGTGATTCGTCCGACGACAACACCGCCGCGCCGCCGACGACGAGTCAGCTTCTCGTCCCGCCGACGCTGAAACCAACCACCCCCGGCGCGCCGCCGAACACCAGTGGCCTGCCCGGCTTACCCGGCCTCGGCGGTGGTGAAGACCTCGGCGCCACGATGGGCAGCATCACCGCCAACACCGGCACCGAGATCACCATGAGCACCCTCGGCGGGTCGGATGTGCGGGTGCTGATCGACGATGCCACCCAGGTGATCTCGTTGACCAGTACGAAGGCAAGCGAGCTTCCGGTCGGCGACATGGTTATGGTGCAGGGCGACAAGAACCCAGACGGGTCGATCCACGCCAAGATCATCATCAGTACGGCGTTGCCGGGCGGCCCCCGATGAGCGACCCGCGCGTCGAATCCCCGGTGCTACCGGGCAATCACGGCGACGGCTGGATAGGCTAGGCGACGATGACGGCTATGTGGTTCGGGTTAGCAGCGATCGCACTCGTGGGTGCGGTCGTCCTGTTGTATTTCGATCGGGTCCAGCGGCAACGCACCGGACACGCCAGACAGGTGTGGGCGAAGTCCCAGGGCTACACCTACGTGTCGGTGGAGCCGGCGCTCGCCTCGACGTGGCGTCGTGGCGCGCTGACCAAGCTCGGCTACCTCTCGGCGGTCGACGTGGTCTCCGGTATTCGCAAGGGCGAGAAGTTCGTGCTCTTCGACCTGGAAGACGCCGCGACCCTGGTGGCCGTGCGACGCCAGATCGGCTCCGAGATCGACGTCGACATGCGGCTCAAAACCGCGGCGCCGCCGAAGGACCACGATCTGGAACTGCTCGGCGCCATCGGCGACCGGGTGGTGTTCGCCACCGACCCGGAGATCGCCCGCCACGCCGTGGATCAGCGGATGGTCGGCTTCATCGAGTC
Source organism: Nocardia sp. NPDC058705 (assembly GCF_042749305.1). Classification (NCBI taxonomy): domain Bacteria; kingdom Bacillati; phylum Actinomycetota; class Actinomycetes; order Mycobacteriales; family Nocardiaceae; genus Nocardia; species Nocardia sp. NPDC058705. The sequence continues at coordinate 65,808 of NZ_JBHYRN010000020.1, forward strand.
GCTGTCCGACACCGTGCAGATGCTGTGGAGCGAGGGCAACTGGACCCTCGGCATGCTGCCCGTCGGCAGCGGGTCCAAGGACTGGGAGACCGCGATCGACGTGGTGCTCCGCCTGTCCGGTCTGCTGCATGTGCTGCCCCCGGTGGCCGAGCCGAACGAATTCACCCGGCCACGATCGAGCGCGAACCTGGCGCCCGGCTTCCGTCCCGAGTACGACGACAACGACGACGACCGCGAATTCGCCGCGGGCCGTGATGAATTCGCCGATGCTGAAGAGCACGGCCGGGCCCGTTTCCCGGGCCCCGACGAACTCGACGCCGACGACGAGCCCTACCGCACCCGAGGCGCGACCGCTCGCCTGTCCGAAACCGACGGTCGCGGTGAACTGGACGACGACGCGCGCTTCGCGACCCGAGGTCATGCGGACGACGATGAGCCGTTTGCGACCCGTGGCGCCGGTTCACGCCTGGATGACGATGAGCCCTTCGCGACCCGCGGTGCCGGGTTGCGCCTGGACGACGACGAGTCCTTCGCCCCCCGCGGCGGCCAGCAACGCGACGACCGCGCCCCGATCGGCTCACGCGACGACCGCGCCCCGATCGGCGGACGCGCCCCCGCCCTCCCCGCCGACTACGACCCCGACCTCGACGACCCCGAGTTCGAAGACCAGCCCGCCCCCGGCCGCCGCCCCCTCGGCGAACCGCCCAAGCGCCCCTCGCTGGCCGTCGTCCCCGAACCGCGCCCCCGCACCGAGCCCCCGCTCGATGACGCGGAATCGGGTCAACCGGGCGGACCCTTCCACCCAGGCTTCCGGCCGTACCAGGGTCCCGTACCGAAGTGACCCAGCGCCGTGCTGAAGTGACCCACCGCAGTGCTGAAGTCACCCAGCGCAGTGCCGAAGTGACCCAACCCTTACCGAAGTGATCCACCTGCCGCGGTAGTCGTCGCGGCACCCGCCTCGACCGGAATCGATCTGCGATGACCGATAGCCCCCTGCGCCTGCCCGGCGTACACCGCCCCGTCGCGATGATCACCGGACCGACCTCCGGCATCGGACAGGGCTTCGCCCACCGCCTCGCCGCCCTCGGCTACGACCTGGTCCTCGTCGCCAGGAACGAGCAGCGCCTACAAGAACTCGCCGACGAACTGGCCCACCGTTTCGCCACCTCGTCCGAGGTCCTCGTGGCAGACCTGGCCGATGACGACGACCGCGCCCGCGTCGCCGCCCGAGCCGCCCAAGGCATCGAATTCCTCGTCAACAACGCGGGTTTCGCGCATTCGGGGGAGTTCTGGACCCTCGAACCCGCACAGCTGCAGGCCCAGCTCGACGTCAACGTCACCTCGGTCCTGCAGCTCACCAGAGCGGCACTGCCGTCGATGGTCGCGGCGGGTGCGGGCTCGATCGTGAATGTGGCGAGCGTGGCCGGGTTGCTGTCCGGACGGGGGTCGACCTATTCGGCCTCCAAGGCCTACGTCGTATCCTTCTCGGAGGGTTTAGCGGGAGGATTGGTGGGCACCGGTGTCCGCATCCAAGCGCTGTGCCCCGGATTCGTACACACCGAGTTCCACGAGCGCGCGGGCATCGAGATGAGTTCGCTGCCCAAGCGCCTGTGGCTCGACGTCGATCAGGTCGTCGACGGGTGTCTGCGGGATCTGGACTCCGGCCGGGTGATCAGCGTGCCCGGCGTGCAGTACAAGGTGCTCACCGCGGTCGCGGGCTTCGTCCCGCGCACCCTGGTGGCCCGCATCAATCGCGGACTCTTCAACGCACGCGGAAGGACATGACTCAGATGATCGACCAAGCACGTCAGTCGCTCACGAAGGCCGATCGCGACCAGCTGGCCGGCCTCGTGCGCGAGCTCGCGGTCGTGCACGGCAAGGTGACGCTGTCCTCGGGCAAGGAAGCCGACTACTACGTCGACCTGCGCCGCGCGACCCTGCACCACCAGGCCGCCCCGCTGATCGGCTCGCTGCTGCGCGAGCTCGTCGCCGACTGGGACTTCGACGCCGTCGGTGGGCTCACCATGGGCGCCGACCCGGTCGCGATGGCCGTGATGCACGCCCCCGGCCGCCCGATCGACGCGTTCGTGGTGCGTAAGGCGGCCAAGGCGCACGGCATGCAGCGCCAGATCGAGGGCCCCAACATCGTCGGCAAGCGGGTGCTCGTCGTCGAGGACACCACCACCACCGGCAATTCGCCGCTCACCGCGGTGCGCGCGCTGCGTGACGCGGGTGCGATCGTGGTCGGCGTAGCCACCGTTGTCGACCGGGAAACCGGCGCTGACCAGGTAATCGCCGAGGAGGGGTTGGAATATCGGTCCATCCTCGGCCTCGACGATCTCGCCCTGGGATAGCCTGAACAACGCCGAACCCGGATGACGATGTGGTCTGTCCGGAAAGTCTGAAGGACGTGTGAGTCACCTGTGGTGAGCATTGCAGTAAACAAAAGTCGCGACAACGTTGCGATGCTCGGGATCGGTGCTTACCGTCCGCAGCGCATCGTCAGCAACGCCGAAGTGTGCGAGACCCTCGACTCGACCCCCGAGTGGATCTTCGAGCGCACCGGCATCAACAACCGACGCTGGGTCAGCGGTGACGAGACGATCCAGTCGATCGCCGCGGCCGCTGGAGAGCGCGCGCTGAAGAACACCCCGATCGATCGGGCCGAGATCGGCGCGGTCATCCTGTGCACCTCGAGCTGGCTCAAGCTCACCCCGCACGGCGCCCCGTCGGTGGCTTCCGATCTTGGGCTCAACGGCGTCGCCGCGTTCGACCTCACGTCCGGTTGCGGTGGATTCGGCTACGGACTCGGTGTCGCGGCCGATCTCATTCGCGCCGGTTCGTTCGACTATGTGCTGGTCATCGGTGCGGAAACGATGACCGTCGGACTCGACAAGTCCGATCGGAGCACCGCGATGATCTTCGGCGACGGCGCGGGCGCTGTTGTCGTCGGCCTGTCCGAGGAAAACGGCATCTCGCCCGCGGTGTGGGGCAGCGACGGCGAGAACGCCGAGGCCATCGCCCAGCACCCCGACTTCCTCGAATACCAGCAGCGCGCACTGCGGATCGAGAGCCAGTGGCAGGCGGGGGAGACCGAGATCGAGTCTGTCGGCAAGATGACGTTGTCGATGGAAGGCCCGAAGGTCTTCCGCTGGGCCGCGGTCACGCTGCCGCGCGCGCTCTCGGCCGCGCTCGACGCCTCCGGTGTCGCCAAGGAGGACATCGAGGTGTTCATCCCGCACCAGGCCAACGCCCGGATCAACGAGCTGATGAAGAAGAACCTCGGTCTCGCCGAGAGTGTTCCGATGGCCAACGACATCGAGAACACCGGCAACACCTCGGCGGCGTCGATCCCGCTCGCCATGGAAGAGATGCTGGTGACCGGCAAGGCCAAGGGCGGTCAGATCGCCCTGCTGCTCGGCTTCGGCGCCGGCCTGAGTTACGCGGGCCAGGTCGTCACCCTGCCGCCCGCACCGAAGGAACCGAGCTTCTGACATGCGAGGGCTGCGCGCTGCTTACTCGGTAGCGGCGGCGGTCACCGTGTTCGGTGCCGTCACCGGCCGCGACCGCCTGCAATGGGTCGCCAAGCCACTGCTGATGCCGCTGCTGGCCGCCGACACGGTGACCAGCGGCGACCTCGCCCCGGACGAGCGTCGCCTGCTGCTCGGCTCCCTTGCCGCGGCCACGGTCGGTGACGTGCTGCTCCTCGACCCCGACAACGACCACCGCCTCATCGCGGGCGCGTCATCCTTCGCGGTCATGCAAACCGGCTACTCCGTCCTGTGGTGGAAACGCGGCGCCCGCCCCCGCCCCGAAATCGCCCTACCCCGAGTGGCGGCCTGGATCGGCGCGGCGGCCCTACTCCGCGCCAAAGCCCCGAACCTCACCCTCCCACTCACCGCCTACGGCGCCACCCTCGGCACCGCAGCAACCCTCGCCTCGGACCCAGCCCTCGCCCCCGATGCGAAAAACATTGCAGGCCTGAACATTCCGACCGCGGACCCCAGCAGCCGCTACGGCATCGGTGCCTTGTTGTTCACGATCTCGGACGGCCTGATCGTGTTGCGCCGTCTCTTCGCCCGAGACGACCGAACCCGCCGCGTCACCGAAGGCGTCATCCTGGCGACCTACGCCGCAGCGCAGTATTTCCTAACCGACCGGCCATCTCGCGATGCTGCCGCATCCTCTCGCGACCACGCCTACGATTTCCACTCGTAGCGTTGGCACGTCGCTGACCGGGCTCGGTCGGCTCGCGGTCGCCAGTGTGCTGCCAGAAATCGGTGGCGGCCCGTCGCAGCGGGCGCGGTCGCATCTGGCGTCACCGACGTTTCCTGTCGGGCGATTTCCATCGGGCGGTTCCCGATACGCCTTGTCACATGGCGCTTACTCGGGTGTTGTCGAGGCGCAACACCTCGCGCGCACGCTTCGTAGATGAACGGGGAAATGCAGTTCATCGAGGTGCACGGGTACCGCCGGGCGTTCCGGATGGCCGGAACAGGCCCACCGCTGCTGCTCATCCACGGCATCACCGACAGTTCCGGCACCTGGGCGCCCGTGTTCGACGCACTCGCCGAGCACTACACCGTCATCGCCCCTGACCTACTCGGTCACGGCGAATCCGATAAACCGCGCGGCGACTACGCCGTAGGGGCCTACGCGAACGGCATGCGTGACCTGCTCAGCGTCCTCGGCATCGACCGGATCACCGTCGTCGGGCACTCACTCGGCGGCGGGGTCGCGATGCAGTTCGCCTACCAGTTTCCCGAGAAGGTGGAGCGAATCGCGCTGGTCTGCCCGGCGGGGATGGGCGCGGGCGTGCACCCCGCGTTCCGCCTCGCGACCCTGGCAGGCGCGGGACCGGCGCTGATGGCGATCACCAGCTGGCCGGTCCGCACCGCGGTGACGGCCGCGGTTCCGATCGTCACCGCACTGGGTGGGCTCGGCCTCGGCCCCGACGCCGAATACGTGCTGCGCCTCTACGGCCACCTCGCCGATCCCGGCGCCCGCAACGCCTTCCTGCGCACCATCCGCGCCGCCGCCGACCGCCGCGGCCAAACCATCACCATGCTCGACCGCGGCTATCTCGCCGCCCATCTGCCCACCCTGGTCATCGGCGGCACCCGCGACACCGTCATCCCGTCGGGCCACGCCGACCGCGCGCACCGAGCCTTCCCCGGCAGTCGCATCGAAATCTTCGCGGGCGCAGGCCATTTCCCCCACCACTTCGACCCCGACCGCTTCGTGAAACTGATCCGCGCCTTCATCGAGGAAACCGACCCGGCCGTCTTCGACCCCCTACGCTGGCAACGAACCCTGCGCCGCGGCCTCCCGATAGTCGGCCTCCCGTCCCCGTTGCCGACGAACGAACCCGCGCCCTCGGTCCCGCTCACGGCCGGACCCACCCCGGTGCAAGCGGCTGAGCCCGTCCAATCCGCCGGATCCGCTCCCGCCTAGCGCCTTCTCATCCCTGCGCGAACGGCTGACCTGCACTCGGTGATGCCCCACCGTCGCACGTTGGGCGCCACCGCGACCGGCCCTCTACGATTCGCCCATGACCTACCCACCGCCGGGCTACCACCAGCGCCCGCCCGAGCATCCCCAGGCCACCACAGTGCTGATCCTCGGCTGCCTCGGCCTCGCCTTCTGCGGTTTCTGCGCCCCGTTCGCCTGGATCAAGGGCCGCAACGTGCTCGCCGAGATCGATGCCTCCGGCGGGCAGATCGGCGGCCGCTCGCAGGCATCCGCCGGTTATGTCATGGGCATCGTCGGCACCGCGCTGCTGGGGATCATGCTCCTCACGATGGTCGGCGCCGTCGCGCTCATGATCATCAGCGCGGAAGCCGAGTCCTCGCGCTACTGAGAGCCCGCCTAGCATGGCCGGGTGAGTGAAGCAGAGGTCGCGGGCCCGACCGAGTGGGGCGAGCACCCGCACGGCCTCGGTCCGTGGGCGCAGGAATACGACACCCCGGTCCCCACCGACCCCCGCTACGACCCCGTCCTGCTGGCCGAGGGCGACCGCCGCAACGTCGTCGACGCCTACCGCTACTGGACTCGCGAGGCGATCGTCGCCGACATCGACGCCCGCCGCTTCCCCTTCCATGTGGCCATCGAGAACTTCGGCCACGACGCCAATATCGGCACCGTCGTCCGCACTGCCAACGCCTTCGCCGCTGCCGCCGTGCACATCGTCGGTAAACGACGCTGGAACCGCCGCGGCGCCATGGTCACCGACCGCTACCAGCACCTCGTCCACCACGCCGACCTCGGCGAACTGCGCGAGTTCGCCGCGCGCGAGGGTTTGACGGTTGTGGCGGTGGACAACGTGCCAGGCGCGGTCCCGCTGGAGACCGCGGATCTGCCGAAGAACTGCCTGCTGCTGTTCGGCCAGGAAGGCCCCGGTGTCAGCGATGATGCGAAAGACGCAGCGGCCCTGACGGTTTCGATCGCCCAGTTCGGTTCCACCCGTAGTATCAACGCGGGTGTCGCGGCTGGCATCGCCATGCACGCCTGGATCCGTCAACACGCCGATCTGTCCGTGGCCTGGTAACGAAATGGGTACTCCAATGTCGGTACCACCTGGCACCATGTAGCCATGACCTCGCGCAGCGGCCGGCGCCCCCAGCCTGAAGACCGCACCGGATCCGTGCCCACCCCGGCGCTGTGGTCCGAGCGTGCCGATATGGCCGAGTCCGCGATCGTCTCGCGGCATCTGCGCATGCTGTGGGGTTTTCCCGGAACGGAATTGGGCGTGGTCGGCTGGCCCGCGACCCGTCGGGAACGGACCTTCGTCGGCTGGCACTACTGGTGGCAGGCCCACCTCCTCGATGTCGCGGTCGACGCCGCCAACCGCGTCCCCACCCCCGCCCGCCGCAAGCGCATCGGTGCGATCGCACGCGGCATCCGCATGCGCAATATCACCGGCTGGACCAACCGCTACTACGACGACATGGCCTGGCTGGCCATCGCCCTGGAACGCGCCGAACGCACCCAGGAACTCACCTCGGCCCGCGGCGGTCTGCTCGCCCTGGAACAGAAGCTCTACGGCGCCTGGGAACCCGAGGTCGGCGGCGGCATCCCGTGGCGGATCAAATCGGACTTCTTCAACGCCCCCGCCAACGGCCCCGCGGGCATCGCGCTCTTACGCCTTGGCCGGGTCGAACGCGCGCGCGAGATGGCCGACTGGATCGACGCCACCCTGCGCGACCCCGACTCCGGCCTGATCCTCGACGGCATCCACCTACCCTCCGGCGAGATCGAACGCCCGGTGTTCAGCTACTGCCAGGGTGTTGTCCTCGGCCTGGAAGCCGAACTCGCCGTGCACACCGACGACGACGAACGTCACATCGAACGGGTCGGCAAGCTGCTCACCGCGGTCGAGGACCACATGACCACCCGCCTGGTGATCAACGGCGGTGGCGGCGGCGACGGCGGCCTGTTCAACGGCATCCTGGCCCGCTACCTCGCCGTGGTCGCGCTGATGCTGCCCGGCGAGGGCAAGCGCGAGGAAACCGCACGGCGCTGCGCGGCCGCGATCGTGAAGGCCTCGGCCACCGCGGCCTGGGCCAATCGGCTCGAATACGAAGGCGAACCGCTGTTCGGCTTCGACTGGAGCAAACCGGCCCGACTACCCGGCGGCACCGGCGGCGCGGGCAAGTTCACCGCGGGCGGTTCGGTGACCGCCTCGGCCGTGCCGGAGCGCGATCTGTCGGTGCAGCTGTCGGGTTGGATGCTGATGGAAGCGGCCTACCAGGTCAGCGCGGCCGGGCTGTAGCTCAGCGGTCGGAAGCTCAGCGGTCGGAAACTCAGCGCTCGGTCTCGCCCGCGATGCTCGGTTCGAGGTCGTAGTCCTCGACCGGCTTGGCCATCTCCTGGCGATAGTGTCGGATACCGAGGACCGTGCCGATGATCAGACCCACGATCAACGTGCCGATCACCGCGGGCATCAGCCACGGCACCTGCTCGAGGAACTCGCCCGCGTAATACCCGATCAGCAACAGCACCGGCGCCCAGATGATCGCGCCGAGCGTGCTGGCTACGGTGTAGCGCCGGTGATCCATTCCCGCCGCGCCCGCCACCATCGGGCACAGCGTGCGCACCCACGGAATCCAGCGGGCCACCAGCACCGCGAGGAACCCGTGCCGTTCGAGCAGGCCGGTGACCTTGGCCAGGTTCTTGGTGTTGATATATCGGCCGTTCTTGCGCGCGACCAGGCGATGCCCGGTGCGCGCCCCGACGACATACCCCACCTGATTGCCCGCGATCGCGGCGAGCATCGTGCCCACCGACAACGCCCAGACCTGCGCTTCGCCGTTGGCGTGCGAGGCCAGCACGATGCCGGCGGTGATCAGCATCGAGTCACCGGGCAGGAACAGCCCGATGATGAACGCGCATTCGAGGAAAACGAAAACCAGGACCACCGTGCAGACCACAGCGGGGCCTGCCGAGATCAGCGGATCGAAGCTGCCCATAGCGAGGGTCGACGGTACTGCGGTCACAGCGATCAGTGCGTCTCGTTCGTCGAAGTCGCCAGCTCGCCGCTCTGCGCCGGGACGACCGGTGCCTTGCGACGCTCGAGCACCTTCTTACCGACCGTGATGATCGCGGGCAGGATCGAGACGAACACGATCAGCAGGAAGATCGCTTCCACGTGGTCGCGAATGAACGGCACATTGCCGAGGAAGTAGCCGATGATCGTCACGCCACCGCCCCAGAGCACGGCGCCGACGATGTCGAACGCCACGTACTTGCGGTAGCTCATCTGCGACACACCGGCCAGCACCGGCATGAACGTGCGCACGATCGGCACGAACCTGGCCAGGATGATGGTCTTGGGGCCGTGCTTCTCGAAGAACTCGTGCGTCTCGGTGACGTAGTGCTTCTTGAAGAAGCGGCTGTCTTCCTTCTTGAAGATGGCCGGGCCGATCTTGCGGCCGATCCAATACGCGCACTGGTCGCCGGCGAACGCTGTGAGAATCACCAGCGGCACCAGCCACCAGATCGAGACCACCGGGTTCTCCTGCGCGGCGAGCATGCCGCCGGTGAACAGCAGCGAGTCACCCGGCAGCAACGGGAACAGCAGCCCGGTCTCGATGAACACGATCGCCAGGATGGCGGGCAGAACAGCGTTCTTGAGCCACGTCTCCTGGAGCAGATACATCGGGTCCAGCAACTGGGTCAACGCAAGGTTGTTCGTCACCGCATCGGATACCGCCAGCAAAGTCACGGCCCCCACAGTACCGGTCCGATCTGTGACATGAGTGCCCTGCGGGTGAACCTCACCCGACCTGGGTAATTCCTCGTTCGCCTTCCTGATTTAGGGTGTGGCCTGACAGAATTGGTTTTTGCTCCCCACAACACGGAGGTCACTGCTGTGCCTATCGCGACCCCGGAGGTCTACGCCGAGATGCTCGGCCGGGCCAAGGCGCACTCGTTCGCGTTCCCGGCTATCAACTGCACCTCGTCGGAGACGATCAACGCCGCCATCAAGGGCTTCGCCGACGCGGGCAGTGACGGCATCATCCAGTTCTCCACCGGTGGTGCCGAGTTCGCCTCGGGCCTGGGTGTGAAGGACATGGTCACCGGCGCGGTGGCACTGGCCGAGTACGCGCATGTCGTCGCCGCGAAGTACGACGTGACGATCGCGCTGCACACCGACCACTGCCCCAAGGACAAGCTGGACACCTACGTGCGTCCGCTGATCGCGATCTCGCAGGAGCGCGTGAACAACGGCCAGAACCCGCTGTTCCAGTCGCACATGTGGGACGGCTCGGCCATCCCGATCGACGAGAACCTCGAGATCGCCAAGGAACTGCTGAAGGCCTGTAAGTCGGCCAACATCATCCTCGAGGTCGAGATCGGCGTCGTCGGCGGCGAGGAAGACGGCGTCGAGGCCGAGATCGACGACAAGCTCTACACCTCGCCCGAGGACTTCGAGAAGACCGTCGAGGCGCTCGGTGCGGGCGAGAACGGGCAGTACCTGCTCGCCGCGACCTTCGGCAATGTGCACGGTGTGTACAAGCCGGGCAACGTGGTGCTCAAGCCCGAGGTGCTGGCCGAGGGTCAGCGCGTGGCGGCCGAGAAGTTGGGCCTCGAGCCCGGTGCGCAGCCGTTCGACTTCGTCTTCCACGGTGGTTCGGGCTCGCTGAAGTCCGAGATCGAGGACTCGCTGCGCTACGGCGTGGTGAAGATGAACGTCGACACCGATACCCAGTACGCCTTCACCCGCCCGGTCGCCGGTCACATGTTCACCAACTACGACGGTGTGCTCAAGATCGACGGCGAGGTCGGCAACAAGAAGGTCTACGACCCGCGCAGCTACCTGAAGAAGGCCGAGACCTCGATGGCCGCGCGTGTCACCGAGGCCTGCAACGACCTCAAGTCGGCCGGTCGCTCCGTCAGCGGTTCCTGATTTTCGTATCGAACAAACGGGGCCCGAGCTCATGAGTCTTGATGTCCGTGTGCTCGGGCCCGTTCGACTGCTCGTCGGCGGCGAGCCGGTAGCGGTCGGCGGGCCCAAGCCGCGCGCCCTCCTCGCCGCGCTCACCGTCAACCGGCGGCGCGCGGTGTCTTCTGCTGTGCTCGCCGAGATGGTCTGGAACGAGGATCCGCCGGATTCCTACGCGGCCAGCCTGCAGGTATTCGTGTCCAACATTCGCAAAGCACTGCGCAATGCGGGGATCGATTCGGCGCAGGTATTGCGGACCGAGGGTGCGGGGTACCGGCTCGAAATCCCCGATACCGCCTGCGATCTCGGCCGTTTCGAGAGTGCGCGCGAAGCGGGTTCGCGGTGTCTGGACGTGGGCGACCACCCCGGCGCCGCCAATCTTTTCGGTGCGGCACTGCGGGAATGGACCGGGCGGGCGCTGGCCGATCTGGCCGGACTGCAGTTCGCCGACGGTTTCGCCACCGCGATGAACGAGGAGCGGCTGCTCGCCGTTTCCGCTCGCGTCGACGCTGAAATCGCCTGTGGGCGAGCGTCATCGGTGATCGGCGAGTTGGTGTCGATGACCAACGAGCACCCGCTGCGCGAGCCGCTGTGGGGGCAGTTGATCACCGCGCTGTATCTGTCCGGGCGGCAGGCTGATGCGTTGGAGGCTTGTCGGCGGGTGCGTGGGGTGCTGGCCGAGGAGTTGGGGATCGATCCCGGCTCGGCGTTGATCGAATTGGAGCAGCGGGTTCTGCGGCAGGAGCCGTTGAATGTGTTGGCGTCCAGGCGATCTGATCAGGTCGCGGCGGCGATGACCGAGACTGTCACCGAGGTTCCTCAGTCGATTCGCAACGGCAATCTTCGGTTCGCTGACGGTCGCACGCTGCCGATTCCCCACGGCGGCATCAGGATCGGCCGGATGACGGACAACGAGCTGGTCCTCGATGATCCGAAAGCCAGCCGCTATCACGCGCACATCATGCCCAGCCGCGCCGGCCTGCTGATCAAGGATCTGCACTCGGCCAACGGCGTCTACGTCAACGAGGTGCCGATCGACAACGGCGCACTGTTGGCCGATGGGGACGTAATCCGCATCGGCGGAACAGTTCTGGTGTTCATTGCGGTGAAGTAGGGGTTCGGTGGTCCCGCGGCCACCGAACCGAATGTTCCTACGTCAGGCGGATTTCGGCTGCCGCGCGACCGAACAGCTTGCGGCCCTCGGAGATTCCACTCAGCAGCACTGTCGCCGCGCGGCGGTCGGGGTCTACTGACTTGATCTTTCCGGAGAACTCGATCACGCCTGCCTCAGCGGGCGGAACCGGGACGAAACCTGAGAAGCGGACGCTGAGTTTTTCGATGGCGGTGGGGTCGCCCAGCCAGTCGGTCAGGTACTGCGCGGCCAGGCCCATGGTGAGCAGGCCGTGGGCCACCACGGTGGGCAGGCCAGCCATTCGGGCGGCGGTGTCGCTGAAGTGGATGGGGTTGGGGTCGCCGGAGACGCCCGCGTAGTTGGCGAGGTCGCCGCGCGTGACGCGGGCGGTGGCGGGGGGAAGTTCGGTGCCCTTGGTCAGGGTGTCGAACTCGGGGGTGGTGTTCACCGCGACGATTTCGCGCGGGGGGAGTTCGGCGGCGGGGCCGGTGTGGCGGACCAGCAGGTCGCCGTTGTTCACGCCGGCGATGGTGTCGGGGCGGGGGTGCATGCTGATGTTCTCGACGGCCTCGACGATATTGGGATCCACCTCGACACCGCGGCGGGCCACGATGGTGGTGGTGCCTTGCACGGCGACTTGGTCGTGCTGGTTGCGCAGCTTGAAGCCGACGTTGATGAAGTCGTTGTCGCCGAACTGGCGGATCGACTCGATCTCGATCTCGGTGCTGATCCGGTCGCCCGCCAGCATCGGGTGGAACAGCTCGAAAACCTGGTCGGTCTGCAGCACCTGCGACAGGTCGTACTCGGTGAGCACGGTGTCGAGCAGGGCTCGGGTGGCGGTCATGCCGATCACCGAGGCGAAGGTCGGCGGGGCGATCACGCCGTCGTAGCCGAGCTTGCGCGCGTCCACTTCCTGCTGGTGGGCGGGGTGCAGATTCTGCACGGCCCTGGCGAATTCTCTGATCTTCTCGCGGCCGACTTCGTAGTGATCGCGGAAGGCGAAGCGCTGACCGACCAGCGTCGCATCCGGGACCACAGCTTCGATGTCCGGCTGCTCCACTGTCTGTTCCGTGCTCATGATCCGGAAAACTTTACTTGTTTACCCATCTGGATCACCAGTTATGTGTGACCCGTCATACCAGGCACAACTGCCCGGTACGACGGGTCGACGCCCTCTTACGGAGTTCCCGCGGGGTCACACACCTTCCAGCTACCGTCGGTGCGCTGCAGGTCGAAGGTCCGCGCGGTCCGCTTCGACGGGTCCGCCGTGGTGTACACGGTGGCCTGCGCCAGCGCGGTATCGCCGGTGATCCGCACCGCGTCCACGCTGTCGACGACCGGAATGGAACCTCGCTCGGTCGAGGCCTCGTGCACGCCCTTGAACTGCTCGGGACTGATGCCCTGATAGAACGCGTGCAGCTCGCCACACGTGCTGGCCCGCAGACTCTCCAGGTCACCGCTGCGCAGCGCGTCGGTGTAGTCCCCGATCACCGCCTTCACCTGGCCCTCAGGCGAGTTGTCCGCCCCGCCCATGAACGCCACGACCGCCGCGATCAACGCGACGACCAGGACCACGGCCCCACCGGCGGCCAGCAACCACTTCTTGGACCGCTTGGCCTCCGGCTCACCGGCCTCCGCACCCTGCTGAACCCCGATCCGCTGCGGCGGCGCGACCGCCCGAGGCCCGCCCGCCAACTGCTGGTCGGGACGCGTCGGCTGAATATCGGCAGGTGACGGCGCCGATCCACCCGTCCGCTGTGGCACACCCGACCCGCGAGGAGGCGACGGCTGCGTCTCTTCGACACCCTTCGGATCCGCGAGTCCTGACAGAGCGGCACCCGCGGATCCGAATTGCTTCGAACCGCCGGGTTCTTGATCGCCGACCGGCGCCGGTCCGTGCTGATTGGCAGCGCCGGGTCCTTGCTGACTCGCGGGCCCCTGGCCCGGTCCACCCGGCCGGAACCCGGCAGACCCTTGCTGGCCGGGACCTTGCTGGCCTGGCCCTTGTTGCCCGAAACCTTGCTGGCCTGGCCCTAGTTGCCCGGGACCCTGCTGGCCCGGCCCGTGCTGGCCGGGACCCGCAGGCCCCTGCTGGCCCGGTCCCGCGGGGTGCTGGCCGGGACCGGAAGGCCCGAATTGGCCTGGCCCCGCCTGTCCGGCCTGCCGCGGCCCGGCGGGACCACGCGGCGTATTCGGTGGGGGCGTCATCGCAGGCCGCCCACCCGCGGGCGGCACCACTCGATCGGTCCCACCCGCCCCCGCAGGCTTCACCCGCTGCACCGGCATGGCGGTAGTCGGCGCATCCGCCGAACTCACTGTCTTCATCGCAACGGTCTGATCCTCGGAGGCCGGACCATTACCCTGCGCCCCACCCGTCTTGAACTTCTCCGTCGCATCGAAGTCGAACGTCTTGTCGCCTCGCGAGTCACCCGCCCCCGGCGCGTTCGAATCGGCCCCGGCCTTGCCTTGCGCGCCACCCGCTCCCGACGCGTTGGAACCGTCTCCTGACTTGCTCAGCGAGTCGCCGGCTCCGGACGCGTTGGAATCGGCTCCTGACTTGCTCAGCGAGTCGCCGGCTCCGGACGCGTTGGAATCGGCTCCTGACTTGCTCAGCGAGTCGCCCGCTTCCGACGCGTTCGAATCGGCCCCGGGCTTGCTTTGCGTGTCGCCCGCGGCGTACGCGTTGGAATCGGCACCCGGCCCGTCGGCCGAAGCGGCAGTCGGCACATTCTTCGGCCCTCTGGCCGCAACCACACCGCCAGCGCTCTCGGACTCTGCCGCTGCGGTCGAATCCCGCTCGGCCGCTGCATCATCGGCCGCATCACCGTCCTGCGCGCGCGTGCCGGAGCCGCCTTCGGCCTGCGAGTCCCGCGCTTGCGAGGCCTCGTCGGATCCGCTGCCTGCGGCCGCTGCCACCCCAGCTGCACCGGGGGTATCCGCACCTGCGCGGCTAGCTACCCCTGCAGCGGCCGCCGCTGCGCTCGCGGCTGCGGCAGCCGCACCACGCCCGGACGTGCCGTTCGATGTGGATGCCTTGTCGGACTCCGCATCTGACTCGTAGTTGGCGAGATCTGCCCTCGTCATCCCGAAAGTCGGGACATCCGCTTGATCCGACTTCGCCTGGTCGCCACCGAATTTCACCGTGCGGTCGTCCGAGGAATCACGTCCGTCGGCCGCATCCCGTCCGGGAATCGACATCGAGGTCGTCGGCGCGTTCGGCCCCGCGAGATCGGCCCCCTGCTCGGGACGAGGCGCGGAACTCGAAGTGCCGCCCCGATTCTCACCGGGCAACCCTTTCGAAAGCCCAGCCAACGGCGACCCGCCACCGGCCGAATTCTGTTCCGGCGCTTGCTCACCCGGCCGACCCATCGGCGCGTTCGGCTGCCGCCCACCGGCCGGCGCCCCACCACCGGGCCCACTCGCCCGCGCAACACCGCCCGGCCGCTGCCCGGCATTCCCCGGCCCACCTGGCTGCCGAGCGCCGGGCGCACCAGCAGGTCCGCCGCCAACCCTTGGTCCACCAGCCGGCGACCCTGGCCCACCGCTCGGCCAACGTCCACCCTGGGGTCCACCCGGCTGCCCCGGCCCGCGTCCGGCTTGCGGCCCACCTGTCTGCGACGGCCCCGGGCCGTGCCCACCTCGAGCTCCGCCGGTCTGCGCCGGCCCCGCCCCGGGCCCGCCGGTCGGCGCCTGCCCCGGACCGCGCCCACTCTGGGGACCGCCTGTTTGCGACGGCTCCTGCCCGCGTCCTGCATGAGGGCTGCCTGCTTGCGATGGCCCCGCACCGCGCCCACCCTGGGGTCCGTTGACGGCACCCGGCCCACCGACCGAGCCCTCGGGCCGTACTCCACCCTGGCCCGGCTGTTGTTGCCCACCGCGCACATTGCCCGGCCGTCCTGAAGATTGTTGTGCACCAGGTGCATTCCCCGGCTGACCCGAACCACTACCCGGTCGCACTCCGCCGGGCGTAAACCCTGGCCGACCCCACGACTGCCCCGGCCCCGAAGACTGTTGTCCGCCAGGCGCATTGCCCGGCCGCCCCGAACCATGGCCCGCGCCGCCCGGCCGTCCACCAGCGGGGTTGTCCCCACCCTGTGGGGGCCCACCCGCGCTCGCCCGGGGCCCACCCGGGCGCTGCGGCCCACCGGCCTGATCGCCCTGCCCGGCGGCCGACTGCGACCCATCGGAACGTGCGTCCTGCCCGCGCGCGGCGTCAGCGGGCTGACCCGGCAGATCCCCGCGCCGAATCACCACCGTCTGATCCGCACCCACCGGCGGCTTCGTCGCGCGGTCCGGCTCGGTGACCGACTGCGGTGCGCCGGGAGGGGACGCGGACGAATCGTCTCGCTGGCCGGGCGCGCCGGAACCGGCAGACTCTGCTGCCGGGTTGTTCTCGTCGGTCGGGTCGGACACCTCTGTACCCCTCGCTCAGGCTCGAACTACGCACTCTCGGCTCAGCCTAATAGTCACAGGCGCGAAGCGTTCCCAAGTCTCTCGCGCACGGCCGGAGCAAAGGCGGCCGTCGGCGCCCGCAACCCACCGATCACGCAAGAACATGGGTAACTCCCCAACCACCTCCCAGTCCACCCGCACAAAACGTTCGTCCGAGAAACAAGCAGTAGAGCTTCCGGACGTCACGCTGAATACACGGGGAGGCGGACAGTACTGGCACAATGAGGGCATGACCTCCTTCGGTGACCTGCTCGGACCGCAGCCGGTCCTCCTCCCAGAACTGATCGACGCCGAAGACGCCATTTCCGCGGGCACCGACCCGGTCGAGGTAGCCGCGCAGTTCCCGGCCGCCTCGATCGCCTGGGCCCAGCTCGCCGAGGCAGCCCTCGGCCGTGCGGGCGGCAAGGTGAACCACGACACCGTCGCCGCGTACGCGTTCGCCCGCACCGGCTACCACCGCGGCCTCGACCTGCTGCGCCGCAACGGCTGGAAGGGTTTCGGCCCCGTCCCTTGGAGCCACGAACCCAACCAGGGTTTCCTGCGCAGCGTCGGCGCGTTGGCGAGCGCGGCGAAGACGATCGGCGAGACCGAG
Organism: Nocardia sp. NPDC058705; assembly: GCF_042749305.1. Lineage (NCBI taxonomy): Bacteria > Bacillati > Actinomycetota > Actinomycetes > Mycobacteriales > Nocardiaceae > Nocardia > Nocardia sp. NPDC058705. Next base: position 82,428 of record NZ_JBHYRN010000020.1, read on the forward strand.
GAGTACGCGCGCTGCCTCGACCTGCTCGAGGATTGCGATCCGCGCGCGGCGAACGAACTCGGCCTGGACTGAGTCGGCGGTCGGGTCCGAGTCGTAGGTGAGCGAACACAAGCCTTTTGTCGCCGTTGCCACGCCGGTAGTCGCGGCCGCCAAGGTGAGCACCGTCGGCCGGTACCGGGCGTCGGTCGAGCGCCTGCGGCTCTCGGCGATCCCGATCATCCAGTGCGCGCTCGGCGCCGCGCTGGCGTGGTTCATCGCCCACGACCTCGTCGGCCACATCGAACCGTTCTTCGCGCCGACCGCCGCGGTGGTCTCCATCGGCATCTCCTTCGGTGCGCGGGTGCGCCGCTCGGTGGAGCTGGTGGTTGGTGTCGCGGTCGGTATCGGCATCGGCGACTTGTTCATCGCCCAGGTCGGCACGGGTGTCTGGCAGGTGGCGCTGGTGGTCGGCGGCGCCATGGCGGTGTCGGTGTTCCTCGGCAGCGGCGCGCTCATGACCATCCAGGCCGCGGGTTCGGCCGTGCTGGTCTCGACCCTGAATCAGGCGCCAGGCGCAGGCCCCAACCGCATGATCGACGCGTTGATCGGCGGACTCGTCGGCGTGCTGATGGTCGCGCTGATCCCACTGCACCCGGTGCGCCGCGCCCGCGAACACGCCGCCGACGTGCTGTCGGTGATGAGCAAATCGATGATCACCTGCGCCGAGGGTCTCCTCGAACAGAACTCGACGAAGGTGGCCGACTCGCTGTCGGCGGTGCGCGACACCCAGCCACAGATCGACGCTCTCCGCGACGCGCTCGCGGGCGGCCGGGAGATCAGCCGCATCTCACCGCTGTACTGGAACTCCCGAAAACGCTTGGAACGCATCCACAACGCGGCCGACCCCCTCGACAACGCCGTGCGCAATACCCGTGTGCTGCTTCGTCGTTCGCTCACCCTGGTCCGCGACGACGAGGTGCTCGATCCGCGCCTGATCGACCTGGTCGACCAGCTCGGCCACGCCACCGATGTGGTCCGCAAGATGATGCTGGCCGATCCTGGCGAGCAACCGGATCAGGCCGAAGCCCTCACCTCGGTGCGCAGCGTCGCCAAGGGCGCGCGCCCCGAACTCGTTGTCGGGGCGGGATTGTCGGCGCACGTGGTATTCGCCCAGATCCGTTCGATCGTGGTGGATCTGATGGTGGTGTGTGGGATGCAGCGCATCTCGGCGATCGCCCTGCTCCCACCCACCGTGCCGAATCCGTACGTGACGCCGGAGGAGTAACTCAGTCGCCCACGGGCGAAACGCGTGGCCGACCCGGACGCAGCGAGAAACGCTTGCGGTCGAAGTCCCACACCCGGTAGATCGGCCACTGCGAGGTGTGCATGATCCACGCACCGGTGATCACCACGCGATGGAACGGCACGACGGCGAAGCCCTGGTTGGCGATGGTCTGCAGGCCGCGCAACTGGTACTTCCACCACACGTCCGGCGGGGTCTTGCGGCGTCGCGCGGAGATCTCGGCCCGCAACGCGGGCAGTTGGTCGATGCGCAGCTTCGCCTTCGAAAGGCACAGCGCCAGATCGAGGTCTTCGTGCAGGTCACGCCGGGTAGTGGTGGCCGAACGCACCTGCTCCCACGCCGAACGCCGGATCGCCATGTTGGCGCCGTGCACATTGCCGACCGGCTGGGTCTTGATCATCCCGAGCCGTTCCTGTCCGCCGATCGCGGCCGCGAGGAAGACCCCGATCGGGGAGTCGTGATAGGTGCTGATTCCGGTCACCGCCATGGTGTCGGAGTTCGATTCGAGGTGCTCGCGCACCGTGTCGCCCCAGTCGGGCGAGACGAGGGTATCGGCGTCGATGCGGCCGAGCAGCTCGCCCCGAGCGGAGTCGAATCCGGTGTTGCGGGCGAACGCGACGCCGGGTTGCGGCTCGGTGATCAGCTCGATCTTGGGATGGCGGGCGGCGAGGTCGGCGACGATCTCGCGGGTGTTGTCGGTGCTGCCGTTGTCGACGACGACGATCTCGTCGATCGCGTCCTGGCCGACGAGGCGCTCGAGACATGCGGTGATGCCCGCTGATTCGTCGAGCGCCGGGATGATGACGGACAGGACAGCGGACGATTCTGTAGAGCTCATACGCAGGTTCCGTTCCAGTGAGGATTGCAACCCGAGGCTATCAACTCCAGAATCGGGTCAGCTGGCTACCGTAGGCAGCCCAGACCTCGGGTACCCCCGACAGTTCGAACAATGCGTAGACCGCGTTGAAGAACACCTGGCTCAGCGGTGTGAAGAAGATGACAGCGAACAGAATCAACATGCCGTAGGGCTTGATCTGATCGAGCGAACGTCGCGTCTGGTAGCTCAGCGACGGCTCGATGACCCCGTATCCGTCGAGCCCCGGCACCGGCAGAGCGTTCAGCAGAAACGCTGTGATCTGCAGAAACGCCAGGAAGCTGAGTCCGCACCAGAACGCCGCGTGCTCCTGGATCGTCCCGAAGGCCCGGATCACGATCAGCAGCACCACCGCGCACAACAGGTTCGACGCGGGCCCGACCGCGCTCACCAATCGCTGCACACTCGACTTGAACCGCGTCGTGTCCACATACACCGCACCACCGGGCAACCCGATCCCGCCGAGCGCGATGAACACCAGCGGCAGCGCCAGCGACAGCACCGGGTGGCTGTACTTCAGCGGATTCAGCGTGAGATACCCACGCACCTCCACCTCGTGATCGCCCGCCCGCCACGCCACATACGCGTGCGAGAACTCGTGCAGGCACAGACTGATGATCCAGCCGAACACCACGAGCAGGAACACGCCGACCTTGGCGCGCACCGAATCGATGTCGGCGTCCCAGGCGAGCGCCCCACCGCCGACGGCGATCAGCACGATCAGCAGGAAGACCGGACTCGGCCGCACCGCGCTGTGCCCGGACCGCCGATCCGAGGGGAAGGAATAAGTCATCGCACCAGTAACCAGGGTTGTTCGAATCGATAGAAGGTCGAGCGGGGAACCGTGCGCTCGGCGGTGACCCCGTCACGGGTCACCACGCCGCCCGGGGTCCCGAGTTGGGCCGCGCGCCCGGACACCCAGGTGCGCTTGCGCAGGCCTTTGCGTACTCGCGCACGGACACCGGGCATGGTCATCGTCGGCGAGATCAGCATCGTGGTGACAGTGCCGCTGAACAGCATCGTGTCGTCGACATAGGCTTCGCCGACGAGTTTCGCGCCGTCGACGCCGGTGATGCTCGCGCGCCCGACCAGCACGGTACCGGTGTCGTCGCGGATCAGCGGCGTCTCGATCGCCCGGCCCTCCACCGCGCGCTTGGCGGCGGCATTACCGGTTCCCGTTTGATAGACCTTCGACGCGTAGGTGGGATCGACCGGCACGAACCCGACCTCGACATGCAGACGCTCGGTGCGCATCAGATGGGTGAGCACGGCCGCGAGCGAGGCGTCGGCGCCGAGCACGATCAGGCGCGGCAGGCTGTCGGCGGCCAGCACCGGAAGTAGTTCATCGATCGCCGCGACATCGGGAACACGCCCGGTCTGCGTATTGGGTAGCGAGGAAAGCGCGATCGGCACCGGCATGTCGCCGCACCGGAGAACGTGGGTACTCAAACTGCGGTACACCCTCCTCGGTCACGCAAACTCACTGCCGACTGGTAACCGTAACCGATCAGGGCAGTTACGGTAGGGCGGGGGCGGGGCGCTCCGGCAACTCCCGATCAGGCGTCGGCTAGACTGTGTCTCCGGCCACCGCCTCGTTACGGCAGGTAGCTGCAGTGCTGCATGTGCTGCCGTCGATCTGTAGGAGACTCCGAAATGCCGGCAATCGTCCTCATCGGTGCCCAGTGGGGCGACGAGGGTAAGGGCAAAGCTACAGACCTGCTCGGTGAGCGGTTGCAGTGGGTGGTCCGATACCAGGGCGGCAACAACGCCGGTCACACGGTGGTTCTGCCCAACGGCGACAAGTTCGCCCTGCACCTGATCCCGTCCGGCATCCTCACTCCCGGTGTGAAGAACGTCATCGGCAACGGTGTCGTCGTCGACCCGGGTGTGCTGCTCGACGAACTCGCCGGTCTGGAGGAGCGCGGAGTCGACACCTCCGGCCTGCTGCTCTCGGCCGACGCGCACCTGATCATGCCGTATCACGTGGCCATCGATAAGGTCACCGAACGCTTCCTCGGCAACCGCAAGATCGGCACCACCGGTCGCGGTATCGGCCCCTGCTACCAGGACAAGGTCGCCCGCGTCGGCGTCCGGGTGGCGGATGTGCTCGACGAGAAGATCCTCACCCAGAAGGTCGAGGCCGCCCTGGAGTTCAAGAACCAGGTGCTGGTCAAGATCTACAACCGCCGCGCGCTCGACCCGCAGCAGGTGGTGGACGAGGTGCTCGAGCAGGCCGAATCGTTCAAGCACCGCATCTCCGACACCCGCCTGGAACTGAACCTGGCGCTCGAGCGTGGCGACACCGTGCTGCTGGAAGGCTCGCAGGGCACCCTGCTCGACGTCGACCACGGCACCTACCCGTTCGTCACCTCGTCCAACCCGACCGCGGGCGGCGCGGCGGTGGGTTCGGGTATCGGCCCGAACAAGATCGACACGGTGCTCGGCATCCTCAAGTGCTACACCACCCGCGTGGGCTCGGGCCCGTTCCCGACCGAGCTGTTCGACAACTTCGGTGAGTTCCTGGCCAAGAACGGCGGCGAGGTCGGTGTCACCACCGGTCGTGCGCGTCGCTGTGGTTGGTTCGACGCGGTGATCAGCCGGTACGCCACGCGCGTCAACGGCGTCACCGACTACTTCCTCACCAAGCTGGACGTGCTGTCCGGGCTCGACACCGTGCCGATCTGCGTCGCCTACGAGATCGACGGCAAGCGCGTCGAGCAGATGCCGACCACGCAGACCGAGTTCCACCACGCCAAGCCCATCTACGAGGAGATGCCGGGTTGGTGGGAGGACATCTCCCAGGCCCGCACCTTCGAGGAGCTGCCCGCCAACGCGCAGGCGTACGTGCTGCGGCTGGAAGAGCTTTCCGGCGCGCGGATCTCGTGCATCGGCGTCGGCCCCGGCCGCGACCAGACGATCGTTCGCCACGACGTGCTCGCCTGATGTGAAGCTGGAATCCAGCTGAAAGGTCCGGTGCCGGTTTACGGCGCCGGACCTTTTGTTTGGGCGGCGAACGCGCCATCATCCCTGGTCAGTGCGACACGTGCGAATTATGTTCACTCGCTATCGATTTGTGGCGAATGCCTGGCTAACGCTATCGTCGCCTGGCGATGCGCGGGGACGCGTCGTTTCCTTTGAACTTGTTAGTGGGTGTTCGACGTGATCCGTCGGTCTGCAAATCTGAACTCTTCGACGGCGCGGCTCATCGCTCGCCCGGTTGTCGGCGTACTCCCGATGGCGTTGGCGATCGCCTGCGCCGGCGTGGCCATCGCGGTCCCGCAGCCGGGTGTCACCCAGCCGCCGGTGCAGCCCGGTGTCACCACCGAGCAGCCCGCCGACGACGGCGACCGCTCGGACCTGGCCAAATTCGACGGCCCCGACACCCTCGGCTACCTGAAGCCCGAACAGACCCGCCCGGTGCCGGAGTACACCGCTCCGGCCCCGCCGATCGTCATCGAGGAACTCCACCTCCCCGAGCCTGTCGAACCTGTCGCCCCGATCGCCCCGCCCGAACGGACCCTGCGCGTCGGTGACTTCACCAGGCCGGTCCCCGACGAGGTCCCTAACGACCTCCTCGACGGCGTCAACACCAACGCCGCCAATGTCGAAGCCGCCATCGCCACCCAGGGCCGCTCGGTCGGCATCAACCCGAGTCGCTCCGACAAGATCGCCGCCGCGACCGTCGGCGGCGCGCTGGCCGGTGCCGCGATCGCGGGTGTCCCGGCCGCTGCCGTTGGCGCGGTCGGCGGCGGGCTCGCCGGAGCGGCAGTCGGTGCTGGTATCGGCTTCGCTGTCGGCGCTGTCGGCACTGCGGGCGCCACCGCGATCCTTGCCGGAGCCGCATCCATCCCCACTGCGGGCGCTGCGGCGCTGCCGGTGATCGCCGGCGGTTTCGCCGCCGCCTTCCCGATCGCTGCCGCCAGCACAGGCGCGGGTGCGGCTATCGGTGCGGCCGCCGGCGCAGCGGCCGGTGCTGCCGTTCTCGGCATTCCCGCGGCAGCCGCGGGCGCGGTCGCTGGTGGCGTGCTCGGCAGCGGCTACGGCGCCACCATCTGATGCGGCCCGCCTGGTCGGTCTTCGACCCGGCATAATCGCCCACTTCGTCCCCGTGGAATCAGAATTCTGACTGAAACGAGCCGAAGTGGGCGATTACGCCTGTGGTCGGGCGCCAATGGCTCCCTCGGCGCACGCCGGAGTAGCGTCGAAGCGGTTTCGGATGGAGGTGGATGATGTCAGGACGTGGCGGCTTCGCCATAGCGGCCTTGCTAGCGCTGGCCGTTCTCCCCGGGTGCACCGCGCCGGACGCACCGCCACCGTCGACCACCGCTGCCCCGACGACTTCGGTATTGCCGCCCGCGCAGACCCTCGTCCCCACGCAACAGCGCAACGAGCGGATCCGCGGAATGCTCTACACCGCCGGGTGCACCAGCAACGGCTGCGTGCAGGCCTACTTCGCCTGTCTCGACGGCTACCTCACCGGCGAGCCGTGCCAATTCTTCCGCGATCACCCGCCGCCACCGTGAGTTCGTCGCCCGAGGTGGCTACCGTGTCGGTCGATTATCTTGTGCGAGTGAGGAATTCACCGACTGCGGGGGCGAGGATCGAGACCTTCGGGTTGTGGCTCACGCCGGGCAGCTCGGCGAACTCCGCGTTCGGCAGGACCGCGGCCGCCGCCTTCGACCCCTTGGTGAGCAGCGGAGCCGTCCGCTCGCCCGCGAGCACGAGTACCGGAACCTCGACACCCTGCCAGTCGGCCGGGTTCAGCGTCTTGCCCTGCATGTACGGCTTCATGACCGCCCAGTCGTGCGCGGTCGAATTCGACGTTGCCAGAAGCGTTTTCCAGAACGGTGTCACCCGCATGGCCGCCACCATGAGCAACGGCATCCCCATCGCCTTGGTCATGTAATACCGAACGGTCTTGCCGCGCTTGCCCTCCGCGATCATCGGGTGCAGCTTGGCCGCCAGATCCTTCGGCGGCACATGGCCTTTCGCGTCGACCACGAACGGCGGTTCGAACGCCACCACCTCGGTCACGCCGTCCACCGACTGCGCGGCCAACAGCGCGAGCGTGGCACCGGAGGACCACCCGAACAGCGCCGCCTTCCCCCCCGCGGCCTCGACCAGCGCCGCGATATCGGCGATCTCGTTGGCCACGTCGTACACGCCGGGCGTATCAGTACTGTCCCCGCGCCCACGCCGGTCGTAATTGAGCACCGTCAGCCCGAAGTCGTCGGCCAGCGTCTGCGCGAGCTCGACCATCGTCGGGAACTCGCGGTAACTGAACGCCCCGCCGATCAGAATGACGGTCCCGGCGGTCCCCGCGCCGACCTGGTCGTAAGCGATCGTGGTGCCGTCGGCCGACGTCACAGTCTGCATGGGTGATTCCTCTCGATAAGCCGCCGTGCACGACGGTACGCGATTGCCGCGATCGCAGGTCCGCACGGGTTTCGCGCCTTCCTCGAACTCGACAAGTTCCCTCGGGCCCAGGTCTGGCCGAAAGTCGCGGAGAGGCGGGCTAGAACAACATCGGCTCACCGAACCCCGGCGTCCGCTCGATCTCCAACAGTCGCGCCTTCGTGCCGATCCCGCCCGGCGCCGAGAACCCGTGCAGCGCGTGATCGGCCGCGAGCACCCGGTGGCACGGGATGATGAGCGGAATCGGGTTGCGCCCCAATGCTTGTCCGACCGCCTGTGCCGATCCGGGCGCGCCGACCTGACTGGCGATATCGCCGTAGCTGAGGGTGTGACCTGGGTCGATCTCCCGCGTGACCGCGTACACCGCGCGATGGAACTCCGGCACCCCGCGCAGATCCACCTCGATCCAGCGCAGTGCGTCGAGCGCCCCGTCGAGGTGCGCGCGAATCCCCGCGATCGCCTCGACGATCACCGGTCCCGGTGCACTCTCCGGTACCGGGACCCCATCGAACGGCCGGGTGATCCGCGCGAGGGTCTCCTCCTCGCTGGCCTCCGGTAACTGGAACCGGACAACGGCGTCACCGTGCCAGGCGATCGCGCACAGCCCGATGGCGGTGTCGAACAGTGCCGAGACCACCGTCTCGGTCTGCGTCGAATCACTCATGCAAACAGTGTGCGCCGACCCACCGACAAAGACACGCTCACGCGGCGAGCGAGCCTGGCTGCGTGTCGGTGGGTCCATTCTGCAGGCCAGTTTCGGGTAACTGGACTGCATCGAGCTCACGGGCGCGCATGGCGTCGAGATCCCGGTAGAGCCGCTCCTCGTCGTAGGTGCCGAATGCCCGGTCATGCGGCAGATATTGGAACGGCCAGAACGGCAGTTCGCCCTTCTTGGGTGCGAAGTGATAGACCGCCAACCCGACGGCAACGGCAACAGCGAGAGCGAGGAAAGTGGTCATGTCAGTAAGAATCCACCCACTGGTCTTGCTCGGAAATATCCACTTAGGTAATACTGGACTTTATGGCGACAAGAGTGATCGGCGCGGCAGGCTTGGCTCGCGACCTCGGCCGGTGGCGTGACCCCGAATCCGACGGCGATGCCGAACGCCGCCCGCACCGCCCCGCCTATCTGGCCTTGGCCGAAGCCATCCGCCTGCTGATCCACGACGGTCGCGCCCCGCTCGGCGTCGCCCTGCCCAGTGAACGCGATCTCGCGGCCACCCTCGGCGTCAGCCGCACCACCATCACCTCCACCTACTCGCTGCTGCGCGAACACGGCTACCTGATCAGCCGCCAGGGATCCCGCAGCACCGTCGCGCTGCCGCCCGCGATCCAGCACGACGGCGCCAAGCCGACCCGCGGCATCATGGCCCTGATGGCACAGCCGGAACTGCCGACCATCGACATGACCTACGCCGCGATGCCCGCCGCGCCGGAACTGCACGACGCGTATTCCATTGCCATGCAAGGTATTCCGTCCTATCTCGGCACCCACGGCATGGACCCGATCGGCATCCTCGCGCTGCGCGAAGCGCTGGCCCGCCGCTACACCGCCCGCGGTCTGCCGACCGAGCCGGAGCAGATCTTGGTGACTCTCGGTGCGCAACACGGACTTCGGCTGCTGCTCAACGTGCTCGCCTCACCCGGCGCCCGCGTGCTGATCGAGCACCCCTCCTACCCGAACGCCATCGAAGCCATCCGCGACGTCGGCGCCCGCCCCATCCCCATCCCGCTGCGCCCCGAATTCCCCGACGCCGGTTGGGATCTCGAAGGCCTGCGCAGCACGGCGCGGCAAACCGCCGCCACCCTGGCCTATCTCGTCCCCGACTTCAACAACCCCACCGGCCTGCTGCTCAACGCCGAGGGGCGCGAGGAACTGGCCGCCATCGCCCGCGACACCAGAATGACCGTCGTCGTCGACGAGTCGATGGGCGAACTCAACCTGTCGGACGGCCAGATGCCCCCGCCGGTCGCCGCGTTCGCGAAGGGTTCGGAGATCGTCACCATCGGCTCGGCCTCGAAGTCGTTCTGGGGTGGCCTGCGCGTCGGCTGGATTCGCACCAATCAGCCCCTGATCACCAAGCTGCTCGGCATCCGCTCCACCGTCGACCTCGGCACCCCTGTGATGGATCAGCTCGCCACGGTCCACCTGCTCGAGAACGCCGAACCCATCCTCGAACGCCGCCGCCAGCAGCTACGCACCCAGCGCACCGCCCTGCTCGACGCCGTCGCCGAAGAGCTCCCCGGCTGGCACATCACCGTCGGCGCGGGCGGCATGTCGGTCTGGGCCCAGCTCCCGAGCCCGGTCTCCACCGCACTCGCCGCCACCGCCCCCAATCACGGCGTATTACTCGCTGCCGGAACACGTTTCGGCGTCCAGGGCGCCTTCGAACGTTTCGTCCGGCTGCCCTACACCCATCCCGAAGCCGACCTGCGCATCGCCGTCAAATCCATCGCCGCGGCCTACGACGCCCTCACACCCCGCGCCGTCGACCCGCTGCAGCCGCTCACCTGCTACTGAACGCGCACGGATTGTGTCCGGTGGTGGCCGGTTCGTGGCGCACGGTTTCGTACCCCGCCCCGAACATGAACAGCACCGATGTCACCAACCCCACCGCGGTCAACGGCACCGCGACGGCGCCACGCTCGGACGGATAGCGGAACAACAGCACCAGCAAGCACAGCAGCGAGATCGCGGCGGCCAGTAGTAGCCCGGTCGCGAGCCCGTTCAGCACGGTCACCATCACCGGCACCGGTGCCTCACTGCGGCAATGTGTTTCGGCGATCTCGGCTTCGCGGGTGTCGAACAATGCCTCGGCGAGAATGAAACACAGCAGCGCCGCGCCGAAGGTGGCGACCGCGATGACGGCGGCCGGCACCTTCGGTGGCGTCCTGACGGTTCGGATTCTCCGGTGGTCGTCGATGGTGAAAAACCTTACCGACGAACACCCGGCAAATCAGTCAGCCCAGACCGTTTCGATCGGTGTCGCGACGTTCGGCGGGGGAGTGGGCGTGCCGCCCTGCGTGCGCGAGAAGCGCGGCGCGGGTGCGTGCTGAACCACCCCGTCGATCTCGATCAGGCCGGTACGGGCCACGATGTGCGGGTTCTCGGTGGCCTCGGTGAAGGTGAGCACCGGCGTGGTGCAGGCGTCGGTGCCGTCGAAGATGGCGGTCCACTCGTCGCGGGTCTTGGTCAGGAACTTGTCGGTGAACAGCTTGCGCAGCTGATCCTGACCGCTGGGATCGAGCTGCTGCGGCAGACCCTCCTCGGGAATCTCCAGCCCGGCCAGCAGTTGCTCGTAGAACTGCGGCTCGATCGCCCCGACTGCCATGTACTTGCCGTCGGAGGTCTCGTAGGTGTCGTAGAACGCCATGCCGGTATCCAGGAGGTTCTCGCCGCGCTCGTCGGACCACAGGCCCACCCCGCGCATGCCCCAGACGAAGTGCGAAAGGGCAAGTGCCCCATCGACCATCGCCGCGTCGATCACCTGTCCCTGCCCGGAATTCTGCCGCTCCACCAGTGCGGCGAGGATGCCCATCACCAGGAACATCGAGCCGCCACCGAAGTCGCCCACCATGTTCAGCGGCGGCACCGGCCGCTCACCCTTGCGGCCGATCGCGTTGAGCACACCGGTCAGCGAGATGTAGTTGATGTCGTGACCGGCGCGATCGGCCATCGGACCGTACTGGCCCCACCCGGTCATCCGGCCGTAGACCAGGCGCGGGTTGCGGGCCAGCGCCTCGTCGGGGCCAAGACCCATCCGCTCGGTGACGCCGGGCCGGAAGCCTTCCAGCAGCACGTCGGCTTTCTCGACCAGATCGAGGATCTTGGCGACGTCGGCCGGGTCCTTCAGGTTCGCTTCGACGATGGTGCGTCCACGCCACTGCGGGCGCTCGATGAAGCCGGGCAGCTGCCGGTGCCGTTGCACGCGCACCACGTCGGCGCCGAGGTCGGCCAGCAGCAGCGCGGCGTGCGGACCTGGGCCGATGCCCGCCAACTCGATGACCTTGATGCCCGCGAGGGGCCCCTGCTTGGCGGTGGACTCCGTGCTCACGCGGTGACCTCTGTTCGTCATCAAAGAAAAATGTACGGTTATTGACATTCCGACAATAGCGCCGGAGTGGCGGCTCGGGTAGAGCATGGGCGAGAATTCGGTGAGCGCGACTCGGCGTGGCAACGGGAGGACCCGGTAGTGAGCGTGTGGGGTGAGGTCGTTGTCGGCCTCGTCATTCTGGTCGGCCTCGTCGGCGTGATCGTTCCGATTCTGCCGGGGGTGATCCTCATCTTCGCGGCGATCGCGGTGTGGGCGTTCATGACCGGCGGCGCGACGGCCTGGACGGTGCTGGCGATCGCGACGGTCGCGCTGGTGCTCTCCGGCGTCGTGAAATACACCTGGCCCGGCAAGCGGATGCGCGAAGCGGGGGTGTCGAACCGTGCGCTGCTGGTCGGCGCGCTGCTGGGCATCGTCGGGTTCTTCGTGATCCCGATCGTCGGGTTGTTCATCGGTTTCGTGCTCGGCGTGTACCTGGCCGAGCTGTACCGCCTGAAGACCAACGACCTGGCCTGGCCTGCGACGATGCACGCACTCAAAGGCGTTGGCCTGTCGATGCTGGTCGAGCTGTTCGGCGCGCTGATCGCCTCCGGTGTCTGGCTCACCGGCGTGTTCATCAGCTGAATATCTGGCGCCGCGGGTTCCGGCTTGTTCCCCTCGCCGAACTTATCTGTCGATGACCGGTAGCGGACGCGTGTGGTCGTCCGCGCCGGGCAGTTCGTCGCGCGGGATCGGGATGGTCGGATTCTCCGCGCGCGGCAGCGGCACGGGTTCCGGGCGATGGACCGGGGGCAGCCGGTAGAACTCGCGGGCGTTGTCCTCGAGCACCTTGTGCATGTCCGAACCGACCACCTGCGAGATCAGATCCACATCACGGTCCTCGAACGGCCGCCCGGCGCGCGTGCCGGGCAGATCGCTGCCGAACATCAGCGCACCCGGATTGACCGTGTGGATGCGCCGCAACGTCTCGGCCACATCCATCTCCACCCGCCCGAACCCGGTCGCCTTCACCCTCGCACCCCGATCCACCAGGTCGAGCAGGTACGGCAAACCCTCCTCGGACATGCCGAGATGGTCGATCGAGAGCGCAGGCAGCTTCGAGATCACCGGTTGCAGCGAGGCCAGCATCTGACCGTCGATGTAGAGCTCCACATGCCAGCCCGCCAACTCGTGCGCGCGCAAGGCCTGCAGGGTCATCTCGGTGATGTCGGCGGCGGCGCGCTTGAGATTGAACCGCAGCGCCCGCACACCGGCCTGGTTCAGCTCGAGGATCTCGTCGTCGCCCGCATCGAGGTCGAGCCGGGTCACCCCGACCCAGTCGGGACCGAGCGCGGACAGTGCTGCCTTCAGATACGTCTGATCCACACCTTGGAAAGACGCACTGACGACAGCACCGCCGCGAACATCGAAGTGCGCCATACGCTTTCGATAATCATCGATCACGTACGGCTCGGGGAGATAGCCTTCGTTCTCGATCAGCGGAAACCGCGGATCGATGACGTGGACGTGGGCATCGAACACAGCTAAAGAATGCCCTATCTCGAGTGCGGCGGCAGCTCAGGCCTTGTTCGGTTCGGACGCGCGGAGCATGTCCTCGCGCTCGACGACCTTTACGCGCTCACGGCCTTCGGGCTCGCCGAGGGCGCGCTCGTGGGCGTCGAGGCGGTACCAGCCTGCCCACGTGGTGAACGGGATGCCCTTGCCCTCGAGGAACTCGGTGACGGCGTCCAGCTCGGGCTTGGGCGCGGGGGCGAAGGCCTTGGCGTCGTCGAGCAGGCAGGCGATGGTCTCGTTGGCGTCGCCCTTGGTGTGGCCGATGAGGCCGACGGGGCCGCGCTTGATCCAGCCGGTCACGTAGGTGGCGGGCATGAAGCGGGCGTCGCCTTCGGCGGTGTCGTCGGCGATCACGCGGCCGGCCTCGTTGGGTACGGTGCCTGCCTGATCGTCGAACGGCAGCTGGGTGACGTTCTGCGAGAGGTAGCCGACGGCGCGGTACACAGCCTGGATGTCCCAGTCGGTGAAGTTGCCGGTGCCCTTGACGTTGCCGGTCCCGTCGAGCTGGGTGCGCTCGGTCCGCAAACCCACGACCTTGCCGTCTTCACCGAGGACCTCGGCCGGGGACTCGAAAAAGTGCAGGAACAGCTTGTGCGGGCGATCGCCGTGATCGCGAATGGCCCACTGCTCCAAGGTGTTGGCGACCATGTCGACCTGCTTGGAGTTACGACGCGCGGCTTCGGAGCCTTCGTCGTAGTCGATGTCTTCAGGGTTGACGATGACCTCGATCGTCGGCGAGTGATCCAGCTCGCGCAGCTCCAAAGGCGTGAACTTGGCCTGTGCGGGGCCGCGACGTCCGAAGACGTGGACCTCGAGGGCCTTGTTGTTCTTGAGTCCTTCGTAGACGTTCGGCGGGATCTCGGTCGCCAGCAGCTCGTCACCGGTCTTGGCCAACACCCGGGCCACGTCGAGGGCGACGTTGCCGACACCGAGGACCGCGACCTTCTCAGCCTCGAGGGGCCAGGAACGGGGGACGTCGGGGTGGCCGTCGTACCAGGACACGAAGTCGGCGGCACCGTAGGAACCATCGAGCTCGATCCCGGGGATACCCAGGGCGCGGTCGGCGTTGGCGCCGGTGGAGAAGATGACCGCGTCGTAGAACTGGCGCAGGTCGTCGAGGGTGATGTCGGTGCCGTAGTCGATGTTGCCGAGCAGGCGGACCTGGTCTTTGTCGAGGACCTTGTGCAGGGCGGTGATGATGCCCTTGATCCGCGGGTGGTCGGGGGCGACGCCGTAGCGGATCAGGCCGAAGGGCGCGGGCATGCGCTCGTAGAGGTCGATGCTGACCTCGGCATCGGACTTCATCAGGGCGTCGGCGGCGTAGATACCGGCCGGTCCCGCGCCCACGATCGCAATGCGAAGCGGGCGAGTAGCTGCACTCTGTTCGGTCATGTCTACGCGCACCCTTTGGTCGAGAACTGATTTGACGGCGTCAACTTAGCTTAGGCTAAGTCGAATATCCGACTTACTGGCAGCTGCCATCGACGTCGGCAGCAGCCGCAATCAACGCGATTCTAGCTGCGGCATTGCGGCCACCCGGCGTGCGGTGTAGCCGCCCGCGCGGGTCTGCGAGGATTACAGCATGAACGAGGAGCAAACAGGCTCGGATGACCAGCCCGTAGTGGTGGATCAGACCGACAAGCGTTCCATCGTCCCGTTCGTCGCGGCAGCGGTGGTGGCGATCATCGTGCTCATCGGCATCGTGCTGGGCGGACTGCTCTCGCCCGCTGAGAAAAATGTCACAGAGGCCGACCGGCTCGCGGCCGCCGTCACCAACTATATCGACGCCCGCTCGCGCAGCGACCTGCGTCCGCCGACGGGTGTGGCCTGCGAAGGCTTCAACGAGGAGAGCTCCGGCCTTTCCGAACAGCTCGGTGGCCCGAAATCCACGGTCACGATCGACGGTAAGGGTTTCGAGAACGCCACCGTCAACGGCGACCGCGCCAAAATCGACGCGACCGTCGTGGTCAACGGCAACCCCGCGACCACCAACTGGAAACTGACCCGCGCCGACGGCGCGTGGCTGGTGTGCACCTTCTGAATCGTTTGACACGATGACCGGTGCCGAGGCAATCTCAGATCGCAAGGTCATGAGTGCCAGCGTCAAGCCCCGGCTCGCTGGTCGGCAACCCTCCTCCGCGGTGGGGTGCTCCGGGTGACGACCTGGCCGTGTGTTCCGGAGTTCCGGCACGGCAAGAGCGGATTCACGCAGGAGGATCGACATGACTTACGCCGGCGACATCACCCCTGAGAAGGCGTGGGAGCTGCTCACCGAGCACCCCGGCGCCGTGCTGGTCGACGTGCGCACCGAAGGCGAGTGGGCACACATCGGCATCCCCGACACCAGCTCCATCGAACGCCCCGCCCATTTCATCGAATGGGTCGACGGCACCGGCACCCGCAACCCCGACTTCGGCGTGCAGCTCGAGCAGGCCCTCGCGGGTCGCCCCGACGACGCCCCGGTCGTGTTCCTGTGTCGCTCCGGCCAGCGTTCCGCGCACGCGGCGAACCTGGCGACGGCGGCGGGCGTGGCACCGTCCTACAACGTGCTCGACGGTTTCGAGGGTGGTCCCGACGCGTTCGGTCAGCGCGGCAGCACCGGCTGGCGCGCCGTCGGCCTGCCGTGGCGTCAGGCATAAGGAGAAAAGCATGATCACCGGTGGTTCGTTCGACAAGCCACTGCCCGAGGGTGTCGGTCCCGGCACGCTCGGTGTGCGTGGCGGCCTGCGCCGTTCCGGCTACGACGAGACGTCCGAGGCCCTGTATCTGACCTCGGGTTTCGTCTACGAGAGCGCCGAAGCCGCCGAGGCCGCCTTCACCGGCGACATCGAGCACTTCGTCTACTCCCGCTTCGGCAACCCGACCGTGGCGATGTTCGAGGAGCGCATCCGCCTGCTCGACGGCGCCGAAGCCGCCTTCGCGACGGCATCCGGCATGTCCGCGGTGTTCACGGCGCTCGGCGCATTGCTGAAGGCGGGCGACCGTCTCGTCGCGGCTCGCAGCCTGTTCGGCTCGTGCTTCGTGGTGTGCAACGAGATCCTCCCGCGCTGGGGCATCGAAACCGTCTTCGTCGACGGCGACGACCTCGACCAGTGGGAACAGGCCCTGTCGGTCCCCACCCAGGCCGTCTTCTTCGAGACCCCCGCCAACCCGATGCAGACCCTCGTCGATGTCCGCAAGGTCACCGAGCTGGCCCACGCCGCGGGCGCAAAGGTGGTGCTGGACAACGTCTTCGCCACCCCGTTGCTGCAGCGCGGCTTCGAACTCGGCGCCGACGTGGTCGTCTACTCCGGCACCAAACACATCGACGGCCAGGGCCGCGTCCTCGGCGGCGCCATCCTCGGCGCCAAGGACTACATCGACGGCCCCGTGAAAACCCTGATGCGCCACACCGGCCCAGCCCTGAGCCCCTTCAACGCCTGGACCTTGCTCAAGGGCCTGGAAACCATGCCGCTGCGGGTGCGCCACTCCACCGAATCGGCCCTGCAAGTGGCCAAGTTCCTGGAGATCAACGATTCGGTCGACTGGGTGAAATACCCCTTCCTGGAATCACATCCACAGCACGCCCTCGCCAAGGAACAGATGTCCGGCGGCGGCACAGTCGTCACCTTCGCCCTCAACGGCGACGACGGCAAAAAACGAGCCTTCGAGGTCCTGAACCGCCTCCGCATCATCGACATCTCCAACAACCTCGGCGACGCCAAAACCATGATCACCCACCCCGCCACCACCACCCACCGAGCCATGGGCCCGGAGGGACGCGCGTCAATCGGCTTGTCCGACGGGGTCGTTCGCATCTCGGTAGGCCTCGAAGACCTCGAAGACCTCCTCGGCGACCTCGACCACGCCCTGAGCTGAACGGCTCGCGAACAACCTCCTGACCTGCGCGTGGAGCCACCGCGGTCGCCCAGGAGTGCCGGGCCCGCCGCAGCGGGGGGCGGGGTTCACAGTCGGTTCGGTCGGTGCAGCCGTATCGACTTCACAAAAATGAGTATGCGTTCGTACTTGCGCGGACTGTGACCGGAGACCTACGCTGGTCCCAACAGGCGGGCGACCACGGATGTACTTGCATCGCAATGCTTTTGGATAGCGCCTGGCGGGCAAAAGCAATGCCCCGAGCGGCATGCATCTGAGATACCAGATGCAGAGGCGGACTCGGGGCTTACCGAACCAGGCTAGCACCCTGACTGGTGGGATGCCGCGCCGCTCGATCAGCTGGGTAAACGGGCGGTCGGCCAAGCGCGGACGAAGGTCAAGCGACCGTCGTGCTGCGCTGACGACGTGGTAGCGCAGCTGACATTCGGCTTCTGGGTATCGCTGTTGAGTGCGGCAAACGACCGTACGATGTGGGTGCCTTGTTTGCACAAGGCTTTTCCGCACTATCGCGGACCACGCAAAGTTCTGCATCGAGAACTCGAAACGATTCGTCTGTTCAGGAATCGCATCATGCATCATGAGCCGATTCATCATCGGCACCTGGAAGCAGACCACCGAACGATACACAGGGTGATCGGCTATATCTCCGCTGACATCGCCACTCACCTGGTTGCTCGCGATACGGTCCCTACAGTCTTGGCATCTCGACCGGTCAGGGCCACGGTTCGATGAGCAGGCCGCCAGGCGTGCTGCTGCCGAGTGAATTAGCCGAGCGGATCGGCGTGACGATCAGTGCCGTGAGCAACTGGCGTACCCGGCATGCGAACTTTCCTTCTCCGATCGTCGCCGGTGGACAGGAATTGTTCGCCATAACCGAACTTGTGCAATGGCTGGGTCGTCGATCTATTCCGCGCAACCGGTTACGACCACACGAGGCGGTCGGCACGACCTACGGTGACCGCCTGGCCATCACGACCCGAACGTCCTCGGTGACGCCTGCGCCGAGTCCGTCGGCGGTCCGGCGGTCCGGCGGTCCTACCCCAAGCCTCGCCACGCAGTTGTGGGTGGTCGCCGACCGGCTTCGCGGGGCGTACCCCATGGACATCGTGCAAGAGTTGGTCATCTCGCTGATCTTTCTCCGGACGCGGCAGTCGGGTGTTTGGCACACGATTACTCAGTCCGAGAACTGGGCCGATACTTGCTCTGTGCTGGCCGAGGCGGCGATCGACTTCGACGGTCGGCAGGCGGTGATTCCTGTGTTTCTGCGGCTGGACCCAGCTGCCGATCATGGCTTGTCCGACGTAGTTCGAGCCATTGATCGGATACCGCTCGGGTTCGATGCCGATGATTCGGGCATGTCTGCGTTTCTGGAGGACACCGGCCGCCGGATGGGCCGTCACGGTGGGAGATACACACCGACCGGCATCGCCGACTGCTTGATCGGATTGCTTGATCCGTCACCGGGGAGTTCGCTCTACGACCCGGTCTGTGGGGCCGGTGAGTTGCTGGTCGCTGCAGCGCGTCACGGCTCGCCGACGCAGGCGCGGAGCTACCAACTCCACGGAGGGGTGCAGACCCTGTGGAATCTTGTTGCGGCACAGACGAATCTATCGGTACACGGAGCCGACGCGGAGCTTCGTACGACAGGCCTGCACTCGGACGGCTTCGTGGGGGTGACGTTCGACGGCATCCTTACCAATCCTCCATATGGCAAGGCCGCGCTCCCTACCAGCACCGCCGCATGGAGCTTCGGCGACCCAGGTCGAAGCTTGGAGCTGGCGTGGTTACAGCACGCCTACGGCAAGCTGTCCCCGGAGGGGCGAGCGGCCGTAGTACTTCCGGTCACCGTGGCGTTTCAGGGTGGGACAGTCGGCGAGATCCGTGAGCGCATGGTCGAGTTCGGCGCTGTGGAGTGCGTAATCAGCCTGCCGCCAGCAGTTTTCGCCGACACGGCTGTGCAAACCATGATCTGGGTGATCTGTGGTGAGGCACTGAGTCGGAAGCGTTCGCCGACGGTCATGACAATCGATGCCAGCGGTCTCGGCGAGCCGGATCGACGGCGCCCGGAACTCTCCACCGACCGGGTTGGGCAGATAGTAGCGACCTACCAGCGGTGGCGCGGAAGCGAATGGCAGTCAGATGTAGACCAGCCGGGATTCGCCGGTGTCGTGGGTTCGGAGCGATTGAGGGAGCTCCAATACGATCTCAGTCCGCGCCTGCATTGCGGAACGACTGCGGTTCTCGACCGTATCGAGACGGCGCGAACGGTGGAGAACATGGCGAGCCGGTTCCGTACTGATCGAGAAAAGGTCACTGCGGCGGATGAGCGGATCGAAGCCGTACTCACCGATGTGGCCGAGCTCGCGAAACAACGTGGACGTTTCGTAGAGCTGGGTTCGATCTGTGAGGTACTGCAGGGCCCAGCATGGGCACGTGCCACCGGTGACAAGGTTGAAGGTGGGGTCACGCTGGTCCAGGCACGCAATATCCGCGATGGCCGAGTCGGCGATCTCGATCTCGGTCGATTGGACCTGGACGTACCGCATGACCTGGATCGATACGCAGTGCACGACGGTGACATCGTGACGGCACGAGCGGGCACGTTGGGCCGGTTCGGTCTGGTCGGGCACGGTCAGGCTGGTCGAATACTCGGCTCGAGTTGTCTCCGGTTGCGCCCCACCGGGGAAGTCCAGCCGCTGTACCTTCTGCACTTTCTCCAGTCGGCTGGTGCACAGGCCTGGATCGCGGCGAACTCCACGGGGGCCACGATCCCGGCCATCAACACGCAGCGTTTGCGTTCGATGCCGGTTCTCCTGCCGACCGAGTCAGATCAGAATGCCGTCGCTGGTGTTCTGGATCTGATCGCGCGTACCGCTGTGGCGCATTCCCAGTTAGGTGCCCTACTCGACGGACTCAGAGCGGAGTTGGGAACTCTGTTGGCATTTCCGGTCCGCGACGCGGATGTGTGATCGCTGCGTGTTGTTTTGCGCGGATTGACCGGCAGGTCCGCCACGCCCCAGAAGTTCGGGACGGATCCTGCGCGGGTCGTCAGTCGTATTACCCCAGCGCGCGCAGGCGGGGGGCCAGGTCTCGCTTGAACAGGTCGAGGAAGCGGAGCTGGTCGTGGCCGGGGGCGTGGAAGACGAGGTGGTTGAGGCCTGCGTCGAGGTAGGGCTTGATCTTGGCGACGGCTTCGTCGGGGTCGCTGGCGACGATCCAGCGCTTGGCGACCTGTTCGATCGGGAGGGCGTCGGCGGCCTTCTCCATTTCGATCGGGTCGGTGATGTCGTGCTTCTGTTCGGGGGTCAGCGACAGCGGGGCCCAGAAGCGGGTGTTTTGAAGGGCCAGTTCGGGATCGGTGTCGTAGGAGATCTTGATCTCGATCATCTTGTCGATGTCGGCGACATTGCGTTCGGCCTTCGCGGCACCCTCGGCGACGGCGGGGAGCAGTTTCTCGGTGTAGAGATCCATGCCCTTGCCCGAGGTGCAGATGAAACCGTCGCCCGCGCGGCCCGCGTATCGGGCGACGACGGGGCCGCCGGCCGCGATGTAGACGGGGATTCCGCCCTTGGGAACGTCATAGATCGAGGCGCCGACGGTGTGGTAGTACTCGCCGTCGAAGTCGACGCGGTCGCCGGTCCACAGTTCGCGCATCATTTTCACGGCTTCACGCAGGCGCGCGAAACGCTCTTTGAAATCGGGCCATTCGCCTTTGTAACCGGTGGCGATTTCGTTCAGCGCCTCACCGGTACCGACCCCGAGCATCACCCGGTTCGGGTACAAGCAGCCCAGCGTCGCGAAGGCCTGCGCGATCACGGCCGGGTTGTAGCGGAAGGTGGGGGTGAGCACCGAGGTGCCGAGCTGGATCCGCTCGGTGCGCTCGCCGACCGCCGCGAGCCAGGCCAGCGAGAACGGCGCGTGGCCACCGTCGTGGCGCCACGGCTGGAAGTGATCGCTCACAGTCGCGCTGTCGAGACCGTGCTGCTCGGCGGCGACGCCGAGTTCGACCAGCTCTCGCGGCCCGAACTGCTCTGCCGATGCCTTGTACCCGAGCTTGAGATCGACCATTCCAGCCACTCCTGTCATCCGTTGACCCCTGCCACACGACCCTAGCGCGCAGTCCGCCCTCCGCGCCCATGCCGTTTCGTCACCCATCACATCGCGTTTTAGCGGACAATTAACTGGTGACCGCAAAAGATGAGCAGATCCTGTCGTACCTGACCGACATGGACGGCGTCCTGGTGCACGAGGATCAGCTGATCCCCGGCGCCGACGAGTTCCTCGCCGAACTGCGCGCCAACGAGATCCCGTTCCTCGTGCTCACCAACAACTCCATCCGCACCCCGCGCGACCTGCAGGCCCGCCTGCGCCACACCGGCCTCGACATCCCCGAGGAGTCGATCTGGACCTCGGCCCTGGCCACGGCGACCTTCCTCGACGACCAGCGCCCCAACGGCACCGCCTACGTGGTCGGCGAATCCGGCCTCACCACCGCGCTGCACGAGATCGGCTACGTCCTCACCGACAGCGACCCCGATTACGTGGTCCTCGGCGAAACCCGCACCTACTCCTTCGAGGCCATCACCACCGCGATCCGCCTGGTCGACAAGGGCGCCAAGTTCATCGCCACCAACCCCGACGCCACCGGCCCGTCCCGCGACGGCGTCCTGCCCGCCACCGGTTCGGTCGCCGCCCTGATCACCCGCGCCACCGGCAAGGAGCCGTACTACGTCGGCAAGCCGAACCCGCTCATGATGCGTTCGGCCCTGCGCCGGATCGGCGCGCACTCCCAGTCGACGGTGATGATCGGCGACCGCATGGACACCGACGTGATCGCCGGACTGGAAGCGGGCCTGCGCACAGTGCTGGTGACCTCGGGCATCTCGTCGAAGGCCTCGGTGGAGGCCTACCCCTTCCGCCCGACCGCGGTGGTCGGCTCGGTCGCGGACCTGATCGGCCGCACCCGCCACCCCTTCGCCGACTGAGCACCGGACAGGTGATCACCAGGCTCTGAGGGTCTTCTCTCTCGGGCGATGTCGCCAGGAAAGCCTGGTGATCGTGTGTCCAAGTAGGTATCGGAATAGTTCGCCGGCCTTCTTGGTTATAGTTGCCATGGCAACCAAAGGAGGGTCCGTGCAGTTCGGAATCTTCAGCGTCGGCGATGTGACCGCCGACCCAACCACCGGCCGCACCCCTACCGAGGGGGAGCGGATCAAGGCGATGGTCGCGATCGCGCAGAAGGCCGAGGAGGTGGGCCTTGATGTGTTCGCGATGGGCGAGCACCACAATCGCCCCTTCGTACCGTCCTCGCCGACCACGATGCTCGGCTATATCGCAGGCCGCACCGACAACATCATGCTGTCCACCTCGACCACGCTGATCACCACGAACGACCCGGTCAAGATCGCCGAGGACTTCGCGATGCTGCAGCACCTGGCCGACGGCCGGGTCGACCTGATGCTCGGGCGCGGCAACACCGGCCCGGTCTACCCGTGGTTCGGCAAGGACATTCGCGACGGCATTCCCCTCGCCATCGAGAACTACGCACTGCTGCACCGACTTTGGCGCGAAGACGTCGTTGACTGGGAAGGCAAGTTCCGTACGCCACTGCAGTCGTTCACCTCGACCCCGCGTCCGCTCGACGATGTGCCGCCGTTCGTCTGGCACGGCTCGATCCGTAGCCCGGAGATCGCCGAGCAGGCCGCGTACTACGGCGACGGCTTCTTCGCCAACCACATCTTCTGGCCCACAGACCATTTCAAGCGACTGATCGACCTGTACCGCCGCCGCTACGAGCACTACGGCCACGGCAGCGCCGACCAGGCGATCGTGGGATTGGGCGGACAAGTGTTCCTGCGCAAGAACTCTCAGGATGCCGTCCGCGAATTCCGACCCTACTTCGACAACGCGCCCGTTTACGGGCACGGCCCGTCGCTGGAGGACTTCACCGAGCAGACCCCGCTCACCGTGGGCAGCCCGCAGCAGGTCATCGAGAAGACGCTCACCTTCCGTGAGCACTTCGGTGACTACCAGCGCCAGCTGTTCCTGATCGACCACGCCGGCCTGCCGCTGAAGACGGTGCTCGAACAGCTCGACCTGCTCGGCGAAGAGGTCATCCCGGTGCTGCGCAAGGAATTCGCTGCCCGCCGCCCCGCACACGTTCCGGATGCCCCGACACACGCCTCGCTGCTCGCCAAGCACGTGGCGGAGGTAGGCGCATGACATCCACGCAGAGACGCCCGGCGCACCACGGAGGTGGGCGCGTGACATCCACACAGCGCCGCGCACTTCGCCGCCAGGTCCGTGACGGCGGTGGGCGCGTGACAACCACACAGCACCGCGTACTCGATGCCCGACACACAAAGGAGGTGACCGCATGACAACCCGTATCGCAGTGGTGTCGGCTGGGCTTTCGCAGCCTTCGTCGACCCGACTGCTGGCCGATCGCCTGGCCGCCGCGACAGCCGGCGACCTGCGCGCCAAAGGCGCCGAGGTCGAAGTGGACTTCGTAGACCTGCGCGATCACGCCCGCGATCTCGCCGACAACCTGCTCACCGGTTTCCCCGCCCCGACACTGCGGTCGGCGATCGACAAGGTCGTCACCGCCGACGGCCTGATCGCCGTCACACCGATCTTCAGCGCCTCCTACAGCGGCCTGTTCAAGACCTTTTTCGATGTGCTGGAACCGGATTCGCTCGCAGGCATGCCGGTACTGACCGGGGCAACCGGCGGCACCGAACGCCACTCCCTTGCGCTCGAACACGCCGTCCGCCCACTTTTTGCCTACCTGCGCTCGATCGTCGTCCCCACCGCCGTCTACGCGGCATCGACCGACTGGGGCGCGAACAGCGCCGACCAGGCACTGAACAACCGAATAGACCGCGCCGCAAAAGAATTCGCCGGTCTACTGCTCGGCACCAGGGCGAGCCGCCCGGCCGACCCCTACGCCGAAATGTCTTCCTTCGAGGATCTGCTCGCCGCGAACCGACCCTCCGAAACCGAGTCGGTCTGATCCCCGACTCACCCCTCCGCTCAACCCACCGAACACAAGGAGCTCGCTCATGACCACCGCCATCGCCAAGGGACTCACCGCAGGCACCTGGGCCATCGACCCCACCCACTCCACCGTCGGCTTCTCGGTTCGTCACCTCATGGTGAGCAAGGTCCGCGGCCGCTTCACCGACTTCGACGGCGCCCTGGTGATCGCCGAGGACGGCACCGCCACTGCCGCTGCCGAAATCCGCGTCGACTCCCTCACCACCGACAACGCCCAGCGCGACGCCCACCTGCGCACCGCCGACTTCTTCCACGCCGAAGATTTCCCGCTGATGACCTTCAAGTCCACCGCCTTCCGCGGCGAGGGCACCGAATTCGTCGTCGACGGCGAATTCACCGTGCGCGGCAACACCAAGCAGGTCTCCCTCGACGTCGAATTCCTCGGCGTCAGCCCCGGCATGGGCAACGGCCCCGTCGCCGGCTTCGAAGCCAAAACCGTCGTCTCCCGCCGCGACTTCGGCCTCGACATCGACATGCCGCTGCCCGACGGCGGCGCCGTCATCGGCGACAAGATCACCCTCACCCTCGAAATCGAGGCCGCTCTCCAGAGCTGACGCCGACCCCGCGTCGACGCCCTCATCGCCCATCCGGTGGTGGGGGCGTCGCGGTGTTCGCCGGCCGAGTCGAGCGGAACCGTCACCGATTTCGACCAATGGTGCGCCGCAATGACTTTCAGTCAGTCCTCGTCGGCAATGATCGTGTCGAGGGTGGTCGCGAGGCGGGTGAGAGTCTCGACTGTTGCGGCGAACTCGGTGGGGCCGAGGGCCTTGGCCAGGCGGTGTGCCATGGCCGCGTGCTGGGGGTTGATGCGGCTGATTGCGGCCTCGCCCGCCGCTGTCATCGCGACCAGTTTGGCCCGTTTGTGGGCCGGGTTGGGGCGGTATTCGCACATGCCCTTGCCGACCAGCAGGTCCGCGATCCGCTGCACGCTCTGGCGGGTGATACCCATGGCGCGGGCGATCCCGGCGACCGGCTGTGGCTGGTTTTGGATGGCGGCCATCACCTGCCACCAGGCCACCGAGATTCCGGCCGGTGCGGACAATCCGTCACCGATGGTGAGGAACTGGCCGTTGAGTCGGAAGACGGTAAGCGCGGCGGCGTCGAGTAAGTCCTGGTCGGAGTTCAAGCGACGTGGCTCCCTTCGTATTCGGCCAGCACGGCGTACCCGGCCGGGTCCTTCTGTGCATACAGCTTGTACCAGGCCTCGAGTACGTGCGGTTCGTACAGGTCAAGGCGCGCGAAGATCTCTCTGGCGAATTCGAACGGCGACATACCGTCGGCGGTGATCACGTCACGGTCGGTGACCGCAGGTGTCTCGACGTAGCGGTCCGAACCCGAATAGCCGCTGTAGGACAGGAATTCCGCCGCATTGCTGGTGTGCGCGCGGTCATCGAGCAAGCCGGCTCCGGCCAGTCCGAAGGTGGCGCCGCAGATCGCGGCCACCGGCACCCCGGCCGCGACGAACTCTTTTGCCTTGTGCGCGAACGAGATCAGCTCCCCGCTTATCCACAGATCCGCGCCGGGCAGGATCAGCATCGCGCTGTCGGCCGGATCGAGATCGGCGACGGCGAGGTCGGGCGTCACGCGCAGCCGCCCCATGGTGGTGATCGGTTCTGTGGTGAGGCCGACCGTCTTGACCTCGAACGTTCCGGGCTCCCGGTGCCAGTTGCCATTGGCGATATGCGCCGTCGCGGCCCCCACTTCCCAGTCGGCGAGGGTGTCGTAAACGGCTACGTGGACTGTTTTCGTCGTCATGACAGTATGTTGTCATATTTGACAGAATGCTGTCAATAAGAATTTTGCTACCGGCTTACAGCCGACCCTCCGTACGCTGACGGCATCCGGTGCGAGACAAGGAGGTTCACCCGCGATGACCGACTCCGTACACGGCATGACCGGCGTCATCACGTCGCCGATCCGCGCGGCAGGCGCGCTGGGTGAGGTGCTGGTCTCGATTCGTGGGGGCACCGAGCTCTATCTCGCCAGAGCCGAGGAGCCGATCGCCGCCTGGACCACCGTGTTGATCGTCGCGGTCCATCCGGGACGCCTGGTCGACGTGGTCACCTGGATTCCCCTCCCCGCTGAATGAAAGGGCCCCATGATGCTGGGCTATCACGTTCCCGACCCCGACGAAGCGATGCTGGTCAGCGGCGCCAAGACCAAGGACGACACCCCGTTCCGGGTGGTCATCGGACGCGGTACCTGGGTGGTGCCGCTGTTCCGCAAGGTTCGCTACCTGTCGCTGGCCATGTTCGAATCCGAGATCCGCGAGCGCTGCGTCACCAAGCAGGCCATCCAGCTCGATGTGCGCGCGGTGATCGCGTTCAAGGTCGCCAACGACACCCAGTCGATTGTCAATGCGGCACAACGCTTCCTGTCCGAACAGGAGCAGGAGATGTCGGTGCTGACCGGTCGTATCTTCTCCGGCCACCTGCGCTCGATCGTCGGCTCGATGACGGTCGAGGAGATCATCCGCGAACGCCAGAAGCTGGCCGACGAAGTACTCATCGCCTCGAAGGTGGAGATGAGCAATATCGGCCTCTGGGTCGACTCGTTCCAGATCCAGTCCATCGACGACGGCAACCTCGGCTACATCAATGCGCTTGCGGCACCGCACAATGCGGCCGTGCAGCGCGACGCGCAGATCGCCCAGGCGCAAGCCGCCCAGCGTTCCGCCGAAGCCGAGCAGGAGTCGTTGCGTCGTCGCGCCGAGTACGAACGCGAGACGTCGATCCTCAAGGCCCAGTACCAGCGCGACATCGACAAGGCCAATGCCGAAGCGGCACAGGCAGGTCCGCTCGCCGACGCCATCGCCCGCCAAGCGGTCCTGCACGCCCAGGCCGAACAGGCGCGCAAGAACGCGGAACTGCGCGAACAGGAGCTTCAGGCCGAAGTGGTGAAACCTGCTCAGGCAGAAGCGGAACGGGTCCGCATCCTCGCCGAAGCGGAGGCCGACCGCACCCGCATCCAAGCCGAAGCGGCAGCTTCCAACAACCGCATCGCCCTCGACCAGATGCTCATCGAGCAGCTACCCGAGATCGTCAAGCAGGCGTCTCAGGGCCTGGCAGGCGCCAACCTCACCGTCCTCAACGGTCCCGACGGCGTGAGCGAGATGCTCAACGGCATGGTCGGCCAGGGCCTGACGGTCTTCAACTCCCTGCAGAAGGCCCTGTCGAACGGCGAGGTCGACAAGGTCTGACCCGGACGGGGGCCGGGGCGTGCGTCCGGCCCCCGACCTGGCCTTACTAGAGCGGTTATGCCCGGCGCAAGGCGAAAATGCGCAGGTCGCGGGTGGTGCGGTCGCGGTAGGCGGTGTACGCGCCGGTGATGTCGACGAAACGGGCGAAGATTTCTTCTTTGTCGGCGGCGGGGACCGGTGTGGCTGTGACGGGGATGCGTTCGCCCGCGATGGCGACAGTGGCCGCGGGGTCGGCGAGCAGATTCGAGGTCCAGGCGGGGTGGCTGGCCTGGCCGAAGTTGGAGCCGATGACGTAGAGCGTGTCGCCGTCGTGGACGTAGAGCAGCGGCTGGGTGCGCGGCAGACCGGACTTGCGACCGGTCGTGGTGAGCAGGACCACCGGCGCCCCGATCGGGCCGAGCACGGTGTACTTGGCGTCGGTGCGTTCGAGGACGGCCCGGTCGAGCGGGGTGAGCGTGCGGATCAGCCAGGAACCCGGCTTGGTCGCGGCGAAACGGTTTGCTGCGCGGGACAGGGGGTTGGTGCGGGAACCCCACTGCCGATCCGGGAACTGCGATGTCATGAACCGGACTATAACGGCATCGATCGGACCACACCGAGCCCCCGAATCGCCGACGATTCACTAAGCTCGCGAGCATGGTCGAACATGCGCCGTCCACCGTGTACATCGCCTCGCCCGAGGGTGACACCGGAAAATCTACGGTGGCCCTGGGGGTTCTCGGCATGCTGTGCGCCACCACGGCCCGCGTGGGTGTGTTCCGTCCGATCACCCGCTCCGCCGACGAGCCCGACTACATCCTCGAACTGCTGCTCGAGCACAGCACCGCCGACATCAGCTACGAGCAGGCCGTCGGCGTCACCTACGAGGACGTCCACCGCGACCCCACCGCCGCGATCAGCGACATCGTGATGCGCTTCCACGACGTCGCCAAGGCGTGCGACGCGGTGGTGATCGTCGGCAGTGATTACACCGACGTCGCCAGCCCGAGCGAGCTGCGCTTCAACGCCCGCATCGCGGTGAACCTGGGCGCGCCGGTCCTGCTGGTGGTCCGCGGCGCCGACCGCACCCCCGCCGAGGTCAAACAGCTCGTCGAGTTATGTGCCTCCGAGCTGGCTACCGAACATGCCCACCTGGTCGCGATCGTGGCCAACCGCTGCGACCCCGATGAACTCGACGAAATCGCGGGCACCCTGGCGGGTTTCGACGTGCCGTCCTGGACGCTGCCCGAGGTGCCGCTGCTGATGGCGCCGACCATGGCGGAGTTGTGCGAGTCGATCGACGGCGAAATCTACAGTGGCGACCCGGAATTGCTGCAGCGTGAGGCGTTGCGCATCATGGTCGGCGGCATGACCGCCGAGCACATTCTGGAGCGCCTGTCCGACGGTGTGGTGGTGATTGCGCCGGGTGACCGTTCCGATGTTCTGCTCAGCCTGGTGAATGCCCATGAGGCAGAAGGGTTTCCGTCGCTGGCGGGCGTGATCATGAACGGTGGCCTCCGCCCGCATCCGGCGATCGCACGCCTGATGGAAGGGCTGCATCCCCGGCTGCCGATCCTGGCCACCGAACTCGGCACCTATGACACCGCCAGCGCCGTGCACGGCACCCGCGGGCGGATGTGGGCGGGCAGCCCGGGCAAGGTCGACACCGCGCTCGCGCTGATGGAACAGCGCGTCGACGCACCGGAGTTGTTGCGGCGCATCCAGGTTCCGTCCTCGGAAGTCGTGACACCGCAGATGTTCGAATACCGGCTGATCGAACGCGCCCGCTCCGATCGCAAACGCATCGTGCTGCCCGAGGGCGACGACGACCGCATTCTGCGCGCCGCAGGCCGGGTGCTGCAGCGCAAGATCGCCGACCTCACCATCCTCGGCGACGAGACCTCCATCCGGGCACGCGCCTCCGAACTCGGCGTCGACATCGCCGATGCCCAGGTGCTCGACCCACGCACCTCGGGCTACCTCGACGAATTCGCCGCCGAGTACACCGAATTGCGCAAACACAAGGGCATGACGCTCGAGCGGGCGCGCGAAACCATGGCCGACATCTCGTATTTCGGCACCATGATGGTCTACAAGGGAATCGCCGACGGCATGGTCTCCGGCGCCGCGCACACCACCGCCCACACGATCCGGCCCTCGTTCGAGATCATCAAGACGGTGCCCGGCGTCTCCACGGTGTCGAGTGTGTTCCTGATGTGTCTGGCCGATCGTGTTCTCGCCTATGGCGATTGCGCGGTGGTGCCCGATCCGAGCTCGGAGCAGCTGGCCGATATCGCGGTGTCCTCGGCGGGCACGGCGGCCCGGTTCGGCATCGAGCCGCGGGTGGCGATGCTGTCGTACTCGACGGGTGCGTCCGGCACCGGCGCCGATGTCGACAAGGTGCGCGCGGCCACCGAACTCGTACGTGAACGGGCACCGGAACTGCCGGTGGAAGGACCGATCCAATACGACGCGGCGATCGAGCCAGCCGTTGCCAGCGCCAAGCTGCCCGATTCCGAAGTAGCCGGTAAGGCAACGGTTTTCGTCTTTCCCGACCTCAATACCGGCAACAACACCTACAAGGCGGTGCAGCGCAGTGCTGGCGCGGTCGCGATCGGTCCGGTGCTGCAGGGTCTGCGCAAGCCGGTGAACGATCTTTCGCGCGGCGCGTTGGTCGCCGACATCGTCAACACGGTGGCGATCACCGCCATCCAGGCGCAGGGAGATGCCAAGTGAGCGACCTCGTGCTGGTGCTGAACAGCGGCTCTTCGTCGATCAAATATCAACTGCTGCACGCTGTCTCAGGTCAGGTGCTGGCTTCGGGCCTGGTCGAGAAGATCGGCGAAGCGCACGGTGGGCGGATCGTGCACGAGGCAGGTCCGGCCAAGCTCGAGTTCAACGGCGCGATCCCCGATCACAAAGCCGGGCTGGCGCGGGCGTTCGAGATGTTCCGCGAGACCGGCCTCGACCTCACCACGATCGGGATCGGCGCGGTCGGGCACCGGGTGGTGCACGGCGGCGAGGTGTTCTGGGAACCGACCCTGATCACCGACGATGTCGTGGCGGCGATCGATGAACTGTCGGTGCTCGCGCCGCTGCACAATCCCGCCAATGTGGTCGGCATCGAGTCGACCCGCGAACTGCTGCCCGGCCTTCCCGAGGTCGCGGTTTTCGACACGGCGTTCTTCCACACCATGCCCGACGCCGCGAGGACCTACGCGATCGACGCGAAACTCGCTGCGGCCCACGGTATTCGCAAGTACGGCTTCCACGGCACCTCGCACCAGTACGTATCGGAGAAGGCCGCGGAGTACCTGGGCAAGCCGACCGAGGAGCTGAACCAGATCGTCTTCCACCTGGGCAACGGCGCGTCGGCGTCATCGATCCAGGCGGGCACCGCGATCGACACCACCATGGGCATGACCCCGCTGGAAGGTCTCGTGATGGGGACCAGGCCGGGCGATCTCGACCCCGGTGTGACGCCGTATCTCATGCGGGCGGCCGATCTGGACATCAGCCAGGTGGAGCAACTGCTCAACCGCAGTTCCGGGCTCAAGGGTATGAGCGGGGTCAACGACTTCCGTGAATTGCAGCAGCTCATCGACGGTGGCGACACTCAGGCGAAACTCGCCTACGACGTCTACATCCACCGTCTGCGCCGCTATCTCGGCGCCTACCTGGTGGAACTCGGCACCGTCGACACCATCGTCTTCACCGCGGGCGTGGGGGAGAACAGCCCGGCCGTGCGCGCCGACGCACTGGCGGGACTGCAGAACCTTGGCATCGAGATCGACCCGACCCGCAACGAGACCCGAACCCCCGGCATCCGCCCCATCTCCCCGGATTTCGCCCCGGTGACGGTGCTGGTGGTCCCCACCAACGAGGAACTGGCCATCGCGCGCGCCGCCCACAAGTTGGTCGGCTAAAACCAGGACTTCGGGCGCAAAGAGTTGGCCAGGTCGACGAGGGCGTAGCGGTGGTCCCGGTCCGGCGCGTTGCGGGCGAGGGCGCGCAGGCCGGATTCGGTGCCGTCGCGTAGATCGCGTTCGGAGAAGCTGCGACCGAACAGCTTGGCGTCCTTACGTTTCGGGGTGTTCCCCGCCTGCAACCACGCCAGCGCGGTGCCCTGGACCAGGGTGCGCATGAGGGTGGCGCGGTGCTCGCCGGGCGCGATGGACTGGGCCCGCGAGGCCGCCAGTCGCAGGACCTGTTCGTCGAGTTCGGCGACGGGAGAGCTGGTGAGCAGCAACAGGATTGCCGTGGTCTGGGCGGTGGTGAAGTGGCGTGACGCGGCGGGTACGTCGTCGAGCGCGTGCACGGCTTCGCCGACTCGCCCTGCCACCGCCAACTGCCGGGCGAGGCCGAATGCGGCGCTCACGACGGCGCGGTCGGTGCGCCAGACGGTGTCGTAATAGCGTTCGGCGAAGCTGCGCCACTGCTCGGGTGCGGCGGAATCCCAGTGCTGCAGAATGAGTTCCGCCGTTGCGGCGAGTGCCAGCTTGGGCGCGATCTCACCCGGCAGCACGCGCAGCACCTCCTCGAAGGCGGCGAAGGCGGCTTCGTAGTCGAGCTCCAGCAGATAGGCCTGGCCTCTGAACCAGTCGGTGCGCCAATCCGATTCGTTGGGTACCCGGTCGAGCATGTGGAGCACCGCCGCCGACTCGCCCAGTTCCAGCCGGGCCCGCGCCTCGGCGAAAAGCAGTTCGCCCGCTAGGGTTTCGGGCGCGTTGTCGGGATCGGCCTCGGCCCGCTCGCGTGCATCGTGCAGCGCCTCTAGCACCCGTTCCGGCTCCGGGTTGGTGGTCGCGGCCAGCAGCGGCGCCGACGGGTCGGCGGGGTCGATCAGCGGGATGGGCAGGGCGGCAACCACATCGCGAGAATCGAGCAGCGGAGAGCGGCCGATACCGTCGAGGTAGGCGTCGGTTTGGCTGATCAGTTCCTCGGTGCCGAAGCTGGTGCGCTGTGGACTGAACACTGTGGACAGCTGGGGATGTTCGGTGCCGGTGTCGTAGGCGAGGATCTCGCGCAGCACACCGGCCAGCTGCGCCATCATCGCGCGCGCCGACGGAAAGCGTTGCGTCGGATCGGGATCGGTGGCGGTGAGCAGGAACCGGTGGAAGAACTCGTAGCGCGCCAGCAATGGTTCGTCGGCCGGGTCGGGGATGCCGTCGAGGTAGCGGCCGTGCTCGCTGGGCAGCGCCAACGTGAGGGCGGCGATGGTGCGGCCGACGGTGTAGACGTCGGAGGCGGGTGTCGGGCCGGTGCGGGCGATCTCGGGAGCTTGGAAACCCTTGGTGCCGTACAGGTTTCCGTAGGCGTCGATGGTGGCGACCGCGCCGAGGTCGATCAGCTTCACCTGGTCCTCGGTGACCATCACATTGTCGGGCTTGAGGTCGTTGTAGGTGAGGCCGATCGAATGCAGATGTTCCAGTGCGGGAAGGATTTCCAGCACATACGCGATGGCCTCGGCCAGCGGCATCTGCTGGCCACTCGGCTTGGCGTCGAGGATGTCGCGTAGCGAATGACCGCCCACGTACTCCATCACGATGTAGCCGATGGACCCGTCACCGGCGGTGTGCTCGACGAAGTTGTGGATCTTGACGATGCTCGGGTGCGCCACCTCGGCCAGGAACTGCCGCTCCGCCACCGCCACGGCCTGCGCCTCGGCATCACCGGCGTGCAGCAACCCCTTGAGCACCACCCACCGATCGCTCACATTGCGGTCGATGGCCAGGTAGATCCAGCCGAGCCCGCCGTGCGCGATACAACCCTGGATCTCGTACTGCCCGGCGACCATATCGCCCTCGTGCAGCGAAGGCCGGAAATCGTAAGCCGCCCCACAGGTTTCGCATTCACCGGCGGTCGACGCGGCCCGCGCCGGCGTCGAACGCCCGACCGGATTGCTACAGCGCCAGCAGAACCGCCGCCCCTCCGACACCATCGGGTCCGCCAGCACCGCATCACGCGGATCAGCCGGGGTCACCGTCGGAATCGGCACCAGCCCCGCCCCGAGCCTGCGCGTAGGACGCGACCGCGCCGTCCGCACACTGCGCCCCGACCGCGTGGTACTCACCCCGGTCTCCGGTGTGGAAGGCCACGGTTCGGAAGTCGCGTGTGAGCCGGGCAGGTCGCCGCGCAGGGCAGCCTCGGTAGCCGCATGCGGCGCATTCACCGGAACCCGCTGCGCCGCTTCGGTCGCCGCGTAAGGCGCGGTTTCGCTGGGCAGCCGTTGTGCGGCCTCGGTCGCCGCATAGGGCGCGGACTCGGGGAAACGCTGAGCAGCCTCGGTTGCAGCGTGCGGCGCGGTTTCGTGGGGCAGCTGTTGGGCGGCCTCCGGTGCCGCGAAAGGCATGGACTCGGGGGAGCGCTGAGCAGCCTCGGTTGCCGCGTAAGCCGTGTCCGCGGAGCGTTGTGCAGCCTCGGCCGACCCGTGCGGTGTGGCTTCCGGAGGCTGCTGTGCCGCCTCGCCCGAGCGCTGGACCTCGGAGTCCTCGGTGCGCAAGGTGGCGTCGGTCGCCGGGGTGTGGTCGCGGCTGCTCGCCTGCTTGCGGGCGAACTCCGCGGCGGCCTCGGCGGTGAGCTTGGGCAGCGGTCGCGTCTCGTCGTCGCCGGGCAACGTCCACCCACCGGGCAGCGTGCCTGGACGCTGTCGTTGGATCATCTGGGTGGGCTCGCGACGTTCCCGGTCATCCGGGGTCGGGCGATCCGAATCACGTTGCCCTGATTCGTCATTGGTCGAGTTCGTGCTCATCGCCGTCAGTCCTGGTACTTCGGTGCGGGTGGGCTCGGGGTCTCGCCGAGGGTCGCGAGCCAGCGGCGGTGGATGCGGGTCCAGGTGCCGTCGTTGCGGATGCGGTCCAGGGTGGAGTTCACGAAACGCACCAGATCGTCGTCGCCCTTGGGGATGCCGATGCCGTACGGCTCGGCACTGATGCTGCCCCCCACCACCTCGGTGTAGGGGTCCTGGGCGGCGAGGCCTGCGAGGATCGAGTCGTCGGTGCTCACCGCGTCGACCTGGCGTTGTTGCAGCACCACCAGGCAATCGGCCCAGGTCGGCACCGTCAGGATGGTGGCGGCCGGCTGGTCGCGACGGATGTGATCGAGCGAGGTGGTGCCGCGCACCACGCACACCCGCTTGCCCGCCAGATCGGCCAGGCCGTTGATGCCCGAATCCTTCACCGCCAGCACCCGCTGATCGGCGCGCAGATACACCGTCGAGAACGCCACCCGCTGACGTCGCTCGCAGGTGATCGTCATCGTCTTCGCGATCAGGTCGACGGTGTGATCCTGCAGTGCGCGTTCGCGTTCTTCCGAAGCGAGACTGCGGTATTCGATCAGATCCGGGTTGCCGAGCAGGTCGCGGGCGATCTCGCGGGCGATGTCGGCGTCGAAGCCGACGATGCGCCCGGAGAGCGGATCGCGGAAGCTGAACAGATTGCTGCCCGCGTCGAGACCGACCACCAGCCTGCCGCGCGCGCGAATCGCATCGATCGTCGGGCCAGGGGCGGTGCTGGGTCGCAGACTCGCGGTCGGATCGCCGCACTGCTCGCCACCGGTGGCGGGTACGGGGGTGTCGGTGCCGATCGGAATTGCCTTGGCGGGCAACGGCGGTTCGGAATAGACGCCGCGCTCGTCGGGCGCGGGCGTGCTGTCGGAACAGCCCGCGAGCAGCCCGACCAGCATCAGCGCCGCGAGGACGCGCCCGCGCCTCACCGGTACTCCCGCAGTCGCGGCCACAACCCGAGCGCCACGCACACCGCCGCCGCGATCCCGAGCACGAATGCGCCGGGGGCGAGGAAGGACAGCACATCGATCGCTTGGGAAACCTTGTCGCGCAACGTCGCTCGCGTGGCGGCGCCCGCCTTGTCCAGTGCCCGGTCGAGCGCGTCGACCTGGGCGGCCGAATCCGCGGCGCTCGGGCCGGTCGCCACCGCGGCCGCACCAAGGAAATCGCCACGCTCGAGGGTGCCGTTCATCCGCTCGTGGGCGGACTGCCAGCGGGTGAGCGCGGCCTGCGCGTGCCCCACTTCGTCGCGGGCGGGCGCGTCATCGGGATATCCGGCGAGCAGTTCGGTGAGCCGGGCGGTGTTCGTATCGAATGTGCGGTCGTAGTCGCCGGTCGCGTCGCGACGCACCAGCTTCACCATCTCGGCTGATCTGGCCTGCTGCACCAGGATTCGGCTCTCCGCCAACCGCGCCGACGGCACCGCGCCTTCATCCCGGCAGCGAATCATCGCCACCGCCGACACCGAACCGGCGGCCACCGTCCACAGCAGCGTCAGCGCCAGCGCACCGGTGCCGAGCAGCAAACCCATATTGAAGAACCGCCGCGAGCGCCGCGCCAGCTCCACCTGCACCCAGACCAGCGCGCCCAACGCCACCACCAGCAGCACGATCGCCGTCCACGGCGGTTGCACGTGCCGATACTGCGCCGCGGTGACCGCGTCGAAGCGGTGGTCCTCGAGTTCCTCGGCCATCGGCAGCAGCGTGGTCTGCATCTGATGCGAAGCCTCGCTCAGATACGCCGCGCCGACGGGATAACCGTTGCGGTTGTTCACCCGCGCGGTCTCGATCAGCCCGCTGTAGACCGGCAGGCCGGTCGCGATGCCGGTTCGCAGGCGACGATCGGCGCCCGACGGGTCGGCCGCCTCCTCGTCGGAGATGTGCCCGGCCTGGGTCACCAGCTCGGCGGCGGCTTCACCGACGGCCTGGGTATAGCGGTCACGCACCGCCTTCGGTTCGATGCCGCCCGCGATGAACGCGGTGCCCGCGGCCGCGTCGGCGATCGAGAGCGAGGTGTAGAGGTGGTTGGCCGAATGCGCGTCGGGTTCGGTGTCGTCGAGCAGCACGCCGAGAGCTTGCTGGCGCTCGCTCACCGTCGAAGAAGTCACCGCGCCCGCGGTCACGCAGAGCACCATCAGGACCAGTCCGGCGGCAACCAGACGCCCCGGCGAGGACTGCGCGAACCCGCGCAGCCGGGCCGGATGGAACTGCGCGCGCAACGCCCTGACGTCGGGTGCGGGCGGGCGGTCGATGGGCGTGGCCGGTCGGCGAAGTGGCGCCCAGCGCGGTGTCACCGGCGCCGCTGTCGCCGTCTCGGGGGCTGCTGTACCTGCCCCGGCCTGCGCGGACGGGCGGACACGAACGGCCGCCACCTCCGTCGAGGCATTGCGATTCCCCGGTTCGACCATCGTTCACCTCCCGGCGCTGTCCGTGCACACGTACCTGTGCGGAGTTTATTGTTGTCCCACGGGTAGCGCAGCCCCTCACACACCCCCGCAGCGGTTGCTGTTCGGCTGCTCGGGGAAAGAGTATGGGATGCGCGGCGACGGAGACGGCTGGTACGACAGCCCCGACGGGATCAAGCACTGGGGCAAGTTCGGTGCGGCGGGACTGCTGCTGCGTGCGCCGCTACCCAGCGGCGGGTCGGCGGTCCTGTTGCAGCATCGCGCACCATGGAGTCATCAGGGCGGGACCTGGGCGTTGCCCGGTGGGGCGCGGGATTCGCACGAGTCACCCGAGCACGCCGCCGTCCGCGAGGCAGAGGAGGAAGCCGGCATCACCGCCGCCGATCTCCGCGTCCGCGCCGAGCGCCTGACCATGACCGCCGCCAGCGGCTGGACCTACATCACCGTCATCGCCGACGCCGACAAACCACTGCCCACGGTCGCCAACCAGGAAAGCGCCGAACTGGCCTGGGTCCCCGAAGACGAGGTCACCGACCTGCCGCTACACCCCGGCTTCGCGACCGCCTGGATCGAACTGCGCGCGGTCCCGTTGCGCGTGCGCCTCACCTCCGGCCACCGCGCCGACGTCGTTCCCCGCACAGTCGAACTGCCCGACCTGAGCTTTTACTGGCTGCACTCCCACCCCGGCGGTCCCGGTCGAGAAATCGAGCTGGACGCTGTCGACGGACCCACTGTCCTCGCGCGCCTGCAGCGGTAGATTCCTGCTGTGCGTGGGTTTGATATCGATGGCCATCGGGTGACATTCGAGCTGGGCGACAAGGGATTTCGAGTGCTGGTCGACGGCGCGGTGATCCCGGTGACATGGGAGCTGCAGGACCACCACACCACCAACGTCAGGACCTACGAAGAGGTTCTCCAGGCTCGTCATCCGGTGGACTGGGTTCCGTTCGGGCACTCGCGTAAAGCGGGGGAACCGTCGATCTACCCGGACCGTCGCGCGGCGTATATCCGTTTCTACATCCCCACCACGCACATCTACAACACCGCCTTCTGGGCGTCGGAGAACGTCTGGATCAGCTTCGCACCCGATTTCGGCAGCGCTGAGGTCACCACTACGAAGTCCGTCGACTCGTCGACGTGACGGCGCTCAGTTCGCGGCGAGCAGTGCCTGCTTGAGCTCGCGGGCGGCGGCCTCGGGATCGGCCGCTTCGGTGATCGCTCGCACGACCACAACGCGGCGGGCACCAGCGGCCAGCACCTCGGGCAGTCGCGGCAGATCGACGCCGCCGATGGCGAACCACGGCAGGGTGGGGTGGGAGTCGGCGGTGGAGCGGATGAAGTCGACGCCTGCGGCTTGGCGGCCGGGTTTGGTGGGGGTGGTCCAGATCGGGCCGGTGCAGAAGTAGTCGAGGTGGCCGTCGATGGCGGCCAGGCCCGCCTGGTTGCGGTTGTGGGTGGAGCGGCCGATCACCACATCCGGGCCGACGACGCGGCGTGCGTAGGCGGGCGGCAGGTCGCCCTGCCCGAGATGCAGTACATCGGCACCGGCAGCCAATGCGATGTCGGCGCGGTCGTTCACCGCGAGCAGGGCGCCGTGGCGGCGGGTAGCGGCCTTGATCTCGGCGAGCGCACCCAGCTCGGCCTTCGCCTCCAGCGGACCGAACTCGGCCTCGCCCGGTGACCCCTTGTCCCGCAGCTGCACGATGTCGACCCCGCCCGCGAGCGCCGCGTCGACGAAGCGGGCCAGATCGCCCTTCTCCCGGCGCGCATCGGTGCACAGGTACAGCAGTGCGCTCGAGAGGCGCTCCCTGGGCGGGACGGAACGGTTCGGATGGGAGGGCTGCACGGTGACGACGGTAGTCGCGCTACCGTTGAGACGCGAGTATCGAGGCGTCAGCCGTGGAAGTTCAGCGCCGAGAACCGCGGCACCAGCCGCAAGAAAGCACAGTTAGGAACGTGATGCGCACTCTGGCGGTCGTTGGCGGCGGCGCCGTCGGGCTTGCCGTCGCGTGGCGTGCTGCTGAGGCTGGCTGGACGGTCACGATCTACGACCCCGAACCCGCGCGGGGTGCTTCCTATGTGGCCGGTGGGATGTTAGCCCCGCTCTCGGAGGGCTGGCCGGGTGAGGAGCGGGTGCTCGCCTTCGGTTCGGCCGCACTCGACGAGTGGCCCGCCTTCGCCGCGAGCATGCAGAAGATCTCCGGCGAGACCATGTTCGTAGCCGATGAGACCCTGACTGTCGCCCTCGACGGCGCCGACGCCGAAGATCTGCGCACCGTCTCGGACTGGCTGGCCGGTTTCGGCCACGATCTGCGGGTGCTCGACCGCGCGGGAGTCCGCGCACTGGAACCGGCACTGGCGCGCACTGTTCGGGCCGGACTCCACGCGAAAACCGAGCCGGCCATCGACAACCGTCGCGTACTGAGAGCGCTGCAGAAGGCGTGCGCTGGCATCGAGATTCGCACGGAAACTGTTGTCGCACTGGATGATCTACCGCACAACCGCATCGTCCTGGCCGCAGGCGCCCGTTCGGCCGAACTCTGGCCGGGTCTGCCGGTGCGCCCCGTGAAAGGTGAAATCCTGCGGTTGCGCCACCGGCCTGGCGTAAGTCCTGCACCGACCAGGGTGATCCGCGCCCGAGTGCATGGCCGACAGGTCTACTTCGTCCCCCGTGCAGACGGAATCGTCGTCGGCGCAACACAATACGAAGCAGGATTCGACACCACTGTCACCGTCGGCGGAGTTCGCGACCTGATCGCCGACGCCGAAACAATCCTGCCCGGCATCGCCGAATACGAACTGGCAGAAGCGAACGCGGGCTCACGACCGGCCACCCCCGACAACCTCCCACTGCTCGGCCACCTCGACGACCGCGTCATCGCCGCCACCGGTCACGGCCGCAACGGCATGCTCACCCTCGCGCTCACCGCCGCGCTGATCCCCGCCCTGCTCGACGGCGAGACCCCTGAGGCCGCCGAAGTTGCCGCACCCCAACGTTTTCCAGCACTGTCGCAAGGAGGAGTTCGATGACCTCGACCATCCCGATCGGCGTCACCGTCAATGGTGTCGACCACGAGTTCCCCGAGTCGCTCAGCGTCCGCGAACTCTTGACCAAACTCGAATTGCCGTGCCAGGGTGTGGCATTGGCGGTCGACGGCGCGGTCTTCTCGAAATCCCGCTGGGACGAACCGGTCGAGCGCGGCTGGACCATCGAGGTTCTCACGGCGGTGCAGGGTGGTTGAGCCGCTGCGGATCGCCGACCGCGAATTCGGTTCGCGCCTGATCATGGGCACCGGCGGCGCCGAAAACCTCGCAGTCCTCGAACAGGCCCTGATCGCGTCGGGCACCGAGCTCACCACAGTCGCGATGCGCCGAGTCGACGCGGCGGGCGGCACCGGCGTGCTCGATCTGCTGAAGCGGCTCGACATCACCCTGCTGCCCAACACCGCAGGCTGTCGCACCGCCGCCGAAGCCGTGCTCACCGCCCAACTGGCCCGCGAGGCCCTCGACACCAACTGGGTCAAACTCGAGGTGGTCGCCGACGATCGCACCCTCCTGCCCGACCCCTTCGAACTCCTCGACGCCGCCGAAAAGCTCGTCGACGACGGTTTCGTGGTCCTGCCCTACACCACCGACGACCCCATCCTCGCCCGCCGCCTCGAGGAGGCGGGCTGCGCCGCCGTCATGCCGCTCGGTTCCCCGATCGGCACCGGCCTCGGTATCGGCAACCCGCACAACATCGAGATGATCGTCGCCGCCGCGAAGGTCCCCGTCATCCTCGACGCGGGCATCGGCACCGCCAGCGACGCCGCCCTGGCCATGGAACTCGGGTGCTCAGCCGTCCTGCTGGCCACCGCCGTGACCAGAGCGAAAGACCCCGAACTCATGGCGTCGGCGATGTCGGCCGCTGTCCGGTCCGGCTACCTGGCCAGACACGCGGGCCGCATCCCCAAGCGCTTCTGGGCTCAGGCTTCTTCCCCATCCCTCTAAGGGTCGAAGGTCATCCTCGAGGATGACACGACTCGCTACTTCTCGGCGACGCGCGAAACGGGCTTTGTCGGGCAAGCTGGGGCGCATGATCGAGCTGAAGGGCCTGACGAAGCAATTCGGCCAGACCGTCGCGGTGCAGGACCTCACGTTCACCGTCAAACCAGGACTGGTGACCGGGTTCCTCGGGCCCAACGGCGCTGGCAAATCGACCACCATGCGGATGATCCTCGGGCTGGACAGGCCCACCTCGGGCACCGCGCTCATCGACGGCAAGCACTACCAGGAGCTCGAGCGCCCGCTGACGCAGGTCGGCGCGCTGCTCGACGCCAAGTGGGTGCATCCGAACCGTTCGGCGCGCGCCCACCTGGAGTGGCTGGCCGCCTCCAACGACATCCCGAAGGAGCGGGTCGAAGAGGTCTTGCGCCTCGTCGGCCTGTCCGAGGTGGCGAATAAGAACGCCGGCGGTTTCTCGCTCGGCATGTCCCAGCGCCTCGGCCTGGCGGGCGCGCTGCTCGGTGACCCGAAGGTGCTGCTGTTCGACGAGCCGGTCAACGGCCTCGACCCGGAGGGCATCCTGTGGATCCGCCGGTTCATGCAGCGCCTGGCCGCCGAGGGTCGCACGGTGCTCGTGTCGAGCCACCTGCTCTCGGAGATGGCCCAGACCGCCGAAC
The DNA here is from genome assembly GCF_042749305.1 of Nocardia sp. NPDC058705. NCBI lineage: Bacteria > Bacillati > Actinomycetota > Actinomycetes > Mycobacteriales > Nocardiaceae > Nocardia > Nocardia sp. NPDC058705. The sequence goes on from NZ_JBHYRN010000020.1 coordinate 123,564, forward strand.
AGCTCATCGTGATCGGCCGTGGTCAGCTGATGTTCGACGGCTCCACCAAGGAGTTCATCGACCGCGCCTCCGAGCAGTCGGTGCGCGTACGCAGCCCGCAACTCGATCAGCTGCGCAGCCTGCTCACCTCCCACGGCATGACCGTGAAGGAAGACGGCGACGCCGCGCTGATCGTCGCCGGCGTCACCTCCGACGAGGTCGGCAAGGTGGCGGGCACCAACAACGTCACGCTCTACGAACTGGCACCGCAGCAGGCCTCGCTGGAGGAAGCGTTCATGCGGATGACCGGCGGCGCCGTGGAGTACCACGGTGAAAGCTTCGACCACCAGGTGATGGGAGGTGCGCTCTGATGGGCGTGCTCGCAGCGGAACGAATCAAACTCACCTCGACTCGCTCGCCCTGGTGGTGCTCGGTGGCGGTGGTTGTGCTCGGCATCGGATTCGCCGTGCTGATGGCACTGGTCCTCAATGCCGACTCGGCCGGTGACTCGGGCGAGGCCCCGCCACTCACCCCGACCATGGCGGTATCGGGTATCTCCGGCTTCGGCGTGATGGTCTTGATGATCATGGCCACGCTGTCGGTGACCAGCGAATACCGCTTCGGTGTCATCCGTTCGAGTTTCCTTGCGGTGCCGAACCGATCCAAGGTGATCCTGTCCAAGACAGCCCTGGTCGGCGTCTACTCTGCCGTCCTCACCGGGGTCCTCGCACTGATCGCCTTCGTCATCGCGAAGGGGATCAGCGGTGATCGGGCGCCCGGCCTTGTCCTCGACGGGAATTGGCGCGCGATCTACGGCCTGCCGATCTACGCCGTCCTGTGCGTGGTGCTCGCCGTCGCGGTCGGTGTGCTGGTGCGTCAGTCGGCCGCCGCGATCTCGCTGCTGATCCTGTGGCCACTGCTGATCGAGACCCTGCTGGGTGCGTTCGGCAGCTTCGGCCGCACGGTCACCCCGTTCCTGCCCTTCGCGAACGCGAACCGCTTCCTGAGCGACCAACCGGTGATGGGCGACTGGCACTGGGGCGTGTGGGGCAGCCTGATCTACTTCACCGTCTTCGTGGCGATCGTGTTCGCCGGTGCGCTCGTGCTGGTCAACCGCCGCGACGCCTGACAAAACCTGCCCTGGGTCGCCCTCGTAATGGCCCAGGGCGACCAGGGGCCGCGACCTTGTCGGGAGGCCGCGCCCCCACAAACCCCCGACGTCCGCTGCCCGGACGCCGGGGGTTCGTGTGTACATGGGGTAACTCGCCGGGCACGAGCAAACCCGACCACACACTGAACCGTCGGCCGCCTCCATCGCCTCCACGCTCCTGAATCTGGCTATAAGGCGCGGAGTGGCGGGTGAGCTAATCTTTTGAGCGTGAGTGAAACGCCTTCTGGCGGGGTGAATCCGCGGCGCGATGCCGCTGCGGACGTATCCATCCCGTTGGAGCCGATCGTCAGTGAATCCGCCGAATCCGACATGAGTGCACGCGCAGGTCGCAAGCGCGCCCAGATCTCCGCGAAGTTACAGGCCGCCAATCGTCGGGCCGATGTGATCGGCGCTCTGCGCAAGGCGCGTCAACAGCTGCCAGGCGACCCCTCGTTCGGCGATCCGCTGTCGGTCACGGGCCCCGGCGGTGCGCGTGCGGTCGCGAGGGCGGCGGACAAGATCGTCGGCGGCGCACCCACCGCGGCCAGGGAAATCGGTTTCGGCGCCCTTCAGGTGTGGCAGGCCGGACTCGAGCGAATCGGCCGCGGGCGTGGCACCGAGGAGGTGACCATCGTGTTCACCGACCTGGTCGGCTTCTCCGCCTGGGCGCTCGCCGCAGGCGACGAACGCACGCTCGACCTGCTTCGTAAGGTCGCCAAGGCGATCGAGCCGCCGATCGTCGAGCGTGGCGGTCAGGTGGTCAAGCGGATGGGCGACGGTCTGATGGCGGTGTTCTCCTCGCCCGACCGCGCCGTGCGCGCCGCACTGGCGGCCCGCCGCAATCTCGGCGAAGTCGAGATCGACGGCTACACCCCACGCATGCGAGTCGGCCTGCACACCGGTTCCCCCCGCGAAATCGGCGGCGACTGGCTCGGCGTCGACGTCAACATCGCCGCCCGCATGATGGAGGCAGGCGGCAACGGCAACATGATGCTGTCCAGCACCACCCTGGCCGCGCTGCGCCCGGAAACCCTCGACGACCTGGGCGTCACGGTCAAACCGTATAAGCGCAACTTCTGGGCCGCCCCACTGAACGGCGTCCCCGAAGACGTCAGAATCTTCAAACTACACACGCCGAGCTGACCGCTTCGCCAGCCGATCCTGTTCCTTCCAGTACTCGCGGAAGGCCTTCTGCGTCGGCGTCGGCTTGGACGTCAGCGCCTGCCAGTTCGTCGCGCGCACGAAGTCGATGATCATCAACACCGGCAGGATGAACGCCGAGAAGAAGATCAGATAGCTGCCACCTTCGAACACGAACGCCAGGTACCCCGCGTACCCGAGGAAGACGACGCCGAACACGGCATTGAGCCAACGCGAGAGCTCGCTGCGCCCGTTGTCGACGTTGGCCATGAGGATCATCGCGAGGCCGCTGACTGCGAGCAGGCCGACATACCAAGTGAACATGTCGGCAAGCCAACAGCTTTCGCCTTACCCCGCCCTTGCGAAACCCTTGCTACTCCAACCAGAGCCAGGCGCCGAGCCCCGAGAGGACGGCGGCGACGATCAACGCGATCGACATCGCGCGATTGTTCTTCCAGGTCGTGTACGCCCCGCCGAGCATGAACCCGGCGAGCGCGAAGAGCAGCACTGACAGCATGGTTGTAGATTCTCGCACCGTCGAGCGGCTTAACCGATTCTGCGTGCCCTCGCGACGGAACGGAACACGCCTGCCAGGTCGAAACGGGCGGAGATGCGCTCGAAGGTCCGTGGCGTCGCTGCCGCCAGCGCGACCACCGCGCGCGGCGCGCCCTTCATCACGATGACCTCGGCACGATTGCGCTCGATCGCGGAGATGACCGCCGGGCCGATGGCCGCCGCGGGCGACTGCGGCATCAACCGGGACGCGCGGACGCCGAACTCCCTGGTCATGTCGTCGTACATCCCGGTGTCCGCCATGAAACCCGGGCATACCGCACTCGCGCCGACACCCCAACCGTCGTCCTCGGCGCTGAGCCGCAGTGAGCGCGTGAAGCCGACGAGGCCGAACTTGCTCGCGTTGTAGGGCTCCTCGTACGCCGACGGAAGAAGGCCGGCGATGGAGGCGATATTGACGACGTGACCACGTCCACGCTCGATCATGCCGGGGACGACCAACCTGGTCAGGATCATCGGCGCGGTCAGATTCACCGCAACCATCCGCGCCAGATCCTCGACCGAGGCTTCGGGGAAGTGCTGCGCGCCCTCGAGGCCCGCGTTGTTCACCAAGATATCGACGCTGCCTACCTCGGCCTCGACGCGTGCCCACACCTCGGGCAGCGCCGCGGTGTCAGCCAGGTCTGCCGCGAAGGTCGACACTCGGACACCGGTCTCGTCCCGGAGTGTCCGCGCGACATCCTCCAGCGCGTCCGCCGAGCGAGCGAGCAGAGCCAGGTTCACGCCGCGTTCGGCGAGGGCTCGGGCGATGAGAACGCCCATCCCGCGCGAGGCGCCGGTCACGAGTGCGGTATCTGACGGCCGAAGTTCCATATCTGATAGTGACAGATTGTTCACTAACTGCCAAGATGCGGTATGTCATCGTCTGAACCACGTCCGCGCAGGGGCCTGCCCGAAAACACCAGGGCACGCCTGATCCGGGCCACGGCGCAGACCTACAACGAGTTCGGGCTCGCCGACACCGACGTGCGTCGCATCGTGGCGAGCGCGGGATACGCCACCGGCACCTTCTATCGACACTTCAGCGACAAGCACGAAGCACTCCTCGCGGCGTGGGAGTGGTGGATCGTGGTCGAGTGGTCGCCGGTTCTCGAGGCTGTTCGCCGGGCGGGCTCAGCGCGGGAGCGGGCCGAGCAGGTGGTGGATACGGCGGCCGGGATCCACCGGAAATGGCACGGACTGCGAGTCGCGATGGCGGCGCACGCCCAGGTGAGTCCCGCCGCGATGGCGGCCTATCGCGCCGCGCAGCGCGGGCAGGCAGCCATTCTGGGCGAGGTTCGCGAGGCGATCGGTGGTGCAGCGCGGTCGCGGGAGTCCGACCTCCTCGTCGCTATGACACTCGAGCGGATCCTCGATGCGAACGCGTCGGGTGAACTGGACGCACTCGATATTCGATGGTCGGCGATGCGCGATCTGCTGGTCGCTCAGGTCACGACAGCGCTCGCCTAGCGGAATGCTCGAAATTAACAAGCACGCGTGCTTGCTTTTTTTCTGAACCGCTGCGATCCTGGGTGCCATGAGTGCTCTCTCCGCTGACCCGGATCTGATCCGGATCGGGAATTGTTCCGGGTTCTACGGTGACCGGCTCAGCGCCATGCGCGAGATGCTGGAGGGCGGTGAGCTCGACGTGCTGACCGGCGACTATCTCGCCGAACTCACCATGCTCATCCTCGGCCGCGACCGGATGAAGGACCCCAGCCTCGGGTACGCGAAGACGTTCGTGAAGCAGATCAAGGACTGTCTGGGGCTCGCGCTCGAGAAGAACGTCCAGATCGTCACCAATGCCGGCGGGCTGAATCCGGCGGGTCTGGCCGACGAGCTGCGCAAGGTCGCCGCCGAACTCGGCCTCGATGCCAAGATCGCCCACGTCGAAGGCGATGACCTGGTGGCGCGGGCCGCCGAGCTCGACCTCGGTCAGCCGCTCACCGCGAACGCCTACCTCGGTGCGTGGGGCATCGTCGAATGCCTGAACTCCGGCGCCGACATCGTCGTCACCGGCCGGGTCACCGACGCCTCGGTGATCGTCGGCCCGGCGGCGGCCCACTTCGGCTGGGGCCGAACCGATTACGACGAACTGGCCGGAGCTGTCGTCGCCGGGCACGTGATCGAGTGCAGCACCCAGGCCACCGGCGGCAACTTCGCCTTCTTCACCGAACTCGGCGACATCGGCCGCCCCGGCTTCCCGATCGCCGAGATCCGCCGCGACGGCTCCTGCGTCATCACCAAGCACGACGGCACCGGCGGCGCGGTCACGGTCGACACCGTCGAAGCCCAGCTCATGTACGAAATCCAGGGCGCGCGCTACGCCGGACCCGACGTCACCACCCGCCTGGACACCATCACGGTGACCCAGGAGGGCAAGGACCGCGTCCTGATCAGCGGCGTCACCGGCGAAGCGCCCCCGCCGCAGCTCAAGGTCTCGCTGAACACCCTCGGCGGCTTCCGCAACGAGATGTCGTTCATCCTCACCGGCCTCGACATCGAAGCCAAAGCCGCACTGGCGCAACGACAGCTGGAAGCGTGGTTGCCGGTCAAGCCCGCCGAACTCACCTGGACGCTGGCCCGCCTCGACCGCCCCGACGCCGACACCGAAGAGCAGGCCAGCGCGATGCTGCGCTGTGTGGTGCGCGATCCCGACCCGAACAAGGTCGGCCGTGGATTCTCCAGTGTCGCTGTGGAATTGGCCCTCGCGAGCTACCCGGGCGCCAGCTTCACCGCCCTGCCCGGCAACGGTTCGCCCTACGGTGTCTTCACCCCCGGCTTCGTCGACGCACGCGAGGTGCCGCACGTCGCCGTACTGGCCGATGGCACCCGCGTCGACATCGCCTCGGCCACGGAAACCGCTGTCCTCGAACCGGTTTCCGAGCCAGAGCTTCCCGAAACCCTTCCCCCTTCCGGGACCCGCCGAGTCCCGCTCGGCACGATCGCTCTCGCGCGCAGTGGCGACAAGGGCGGGGACGCCAATATCGGCGTCTGGGTGCGCACCGACCAGCAATGGCGGTGGTTGGTGCACACCCTCACGGTCGAAAAGTTGAAGGAACTCCTCCCCGAGACGGCCGAACTGACCGTCACCCGCCACGTGCTGCCCAACCTGCGCGCGGTCAACTTCATCATTTCCGGCCTGCTCGGCAAGGGCGTCGCCTACCAGGCACGTTTCGACCCGCAGGCCAAGGGGCTCGGCGAATGGCTGCGCTCCCGCCACATCGATATGCCGACGGAGCTGCTCGCATGACGTCTGTATGGGAAACGCCGGAACGAAAAGAACTGCGCGCCACCGTGCGTGGGTTCGTCGAGCGGGAGATCCTGCCCGATCTCGACGCCTGGGAGCGTGCGGGGGAGCTGCCGCGGGAGCTGCACAAGAAGGCAGGCAAGATCGGCCTGCTCGGTCTCGAGTACCCGGAGTCGGCCGGTGGCGAGGGCGGCAACGCGATCGATTCGGTGATCGCCGGCGAGGAGATCCACGTCGCCGGTGGTTCCGGTGGCCTGTGGGCTTCGCTGCTCACCTGTGGAATCGCCCTGCCGCACATGATCGCCTCGGGCAATCAGGCCCAGATCGACCAGTGGGCCAAGCCCACGCTGGCCGGTGACCTGATCGGTTCGCTGGCCATCACCGAGCCCGGCGGCGGTTCCGATGTCGGCCACCTCACCACCACCGCCGTGCGCGACGGTGAGGACTTCATCATCAACGGCGCCAAGACGTTCATCACCTCGGGCTGTCGCGCCGACTTCGTCGTCACCGCGGTTCGCACGGGTGGCCCTGGCGCAGCGGGTGTTTCGCTGATCCTGGTGCCGAAGGACACACCCGGCTTCACCGTCAGCCGCAAGCTGGAGAAGATGGGCTGGCTGGCCTCCGACACCGCCGAGCTGTCGTACGTGGATGTACGCGTGCCCGCCACGAACCTGGTCGGCGCCGAGAACAGCGGCTTCGCGCAGATCGCCGCCGCGTTCGTCAGCGAACGGGTCGGCCTTGCGGTGCAAGCGTATTCGCTGGCTCAGCGCGCCCTGGATCTCACCGTGCAGTGGTGTCGCGATCGCGAGACCTTCGGTCGTCCGCTGATCAGCCGCCAGAAGGTGCAGATGACGCTGACGGATATGGCTCAGCGCGTTGACATCTCGCGCACCTACACCCGCGCGCTGGTCGAACGCTATGTCGCGGGCGAGGAGAACCTCATCGCCCAGGTCTGCTTCGCCAAGAACAACGCCGTCGAGACCGCCGAATGGGTGGCCAACCAGGCCGTGCAGCTGCACGGCGGCATGGGCTACATGCGCGAGGCCGAGGTCGAGCGCATCTACCGCGACGTGCGCATCATCGGCATCGGCGGCGGCACCAACGAGATCCTGACCATGCTGGCGTCGAAAGTACTGGGGTACCAAGCATGACCACCTTCCGTTCCGTTCTCGACCCGGCCTCGCCCGAGTACGCGGCAGCGGCCGAGGCGATGCAGACCAAGCTCGCCGAGGTCGAAACCGAGTTCGCCAAGGCGATCGGCGGCGGTGGCCCCGACAAGGTGGCCCGGCACCACAAGCGCGGCAAGCTGACCGCGCGTGAGCGCATCGAACTGCTGCTCGACGAGGACTCACCGTTCCTCGAACTGTGCCCACTTGCCGCGTGGGGCAGCGACTTCCAGGTCGGCGCGTCGACGATCGCCGGTATCGGCCTCGTCGAAGGCGTCGAGTGTATGATCGTCGCGCCCGACCCGACCGTGCGCGGTGGCGCCTCGAACCCGTGGACGTTGCGCAAGCAGTTCCGGATCAACGAGATCATCAGGGACAACCGACTTCCGGTGATATCGCTGGTCGAATCCGCCGGTGCGGATCTGCCCACGCAGAAGGAAGTCTTCATCCCCGGTGGCGCGATGTTCCGCGACCTAACCCAAGCTTCTGCGGCCGGAATCCCCACTATCTCACTGGTGTTCGGCAACTCGACCGCCGGTGGCGCCTACATCCCCGGCATGTCTGATTACGTGGTGATGGTCAAGGAGGGCGCAAAAGTCTTCCTGGCAGGCCCGCCGCTGGTGAAGATGGCGACCGGTGAGGACTCCGACGACGAAACCCTCGGCGGCGCCGAAATGCACGCCCGCACTTCAGGTCTGGCCGACTACCTGGCCGCCGACGAACAGGACGCGATCCGCTTGGGCCGCAGCATCGTTCGCCGCCTGAACTGGAAGAAGCAGGGCCCCGAGCCGCGCGCCGAGGTCATCTCGCCGCTCTACGATCCCGAGGAACTGCTCGGCATCGTCCCCTCGGACCTCAAGATCCCGTTCGACCCGCGCGAGGTCATCGCCCGTGTCGTCGACGGCTCCGACTTCGACGAGTTCAAGCCCCTCTACGGCTCGAGCCTGGTCACCGGCTGGGCCGAGATCAACGGCTACCCGATCGGCATCCTCGCCAACGCGCGCGGCGTGCTGTTCTCCGAGGAATCGCAGAAGGCCACCCAGTTCATCCAGCTGGCCAACAAGAAGAACACCCCACTGTTGTTCCTGCACAACACGACTGGGTACATGGTCGGCAAGGAGTACGAGCACGGCGGCATCATCAAGCACGGCGCGATGATGATCAACGCGGTCGCCAACTCCAAGGTGCCGCACATCTCGCTGCTGGTCGGCGCCTCCTACGGCGCCGGGCACTACGGCATGTGCGGGCGCGCGTTCAACCCGCGCTTCCTGTTCGCCTGGCCCAGCGCGAAGTCCGCCGTCATGGGTGGCGCGCAGCTGGCCGGTGTCATCACGATCGTGCAGCGTGGCGCCGCCGAGTCCAAGGGCCTGCCCTTCGACGAGGAAGGCGCCGCCGGTCTCGCCGCGATGGTCGAGGCGCAGATCGAGGCCGAGGCCATGCCGATGTTCTTGTCGGGCAGGCTTTTCGACGACGGCATCATCGACCCCCGCGACACCCGCACCGTGCTGGGAATGGCTCTTTCCGCCATTCACACAGCCCCGATCAAGGGCGCCGATGGCTTCGGCGTCTTCCGAATGTGAGTCGCGACATGACGATTACGAATGTTCTTGTTGCCAACCGTGGTGAGATCGCACGCCGCGTGTTCGCCACTTGCCGTCGGATGGGTATCGGTACCACTGCGGTGTACTCCGATGCGGATGCCGCCTCGCCGCATGTGTCCGAGGCCGACGCCGCGATCCGGCTGCCCGGGAACACGCCTGCCGAGACCTACCTGCGTGGCGAGCTGATCATCGAAGCCGCGTTGTCGGCCGGTGCCGATGCGATCCACCCCGGCTACGGATTCCTTTCCGAGAACGCCGAATTCGCGCGTGCGGTGCTGGATGCCGGTCTGGTGTGGATCGGTCCGCCGGTCGCGGCGATCGAGCAGATGGGCTCCAAGGTCGAGTCCAAGAAGATGATGGACGCCGCCGGCGTGCCCGTCCTCGCCGAGCTCGACCCGGCCGAGGTCACCGACGCACACCTGCCCGTGCTGATCAAGGCCTCCGCCGGTGGTGGCGGTCGCGGTATGCGCGTCGTGCGCGACCTGGCCGAACTGCAGGATCAGATCGCCGGTGCGCAACGCGAGGCCGAGTCGGCCTTCGGCGATCCGACAGTGTTCTGCGAGCGCTACCTCGAGACCGGGCGTCACATCGAAGTTCAGGTCATGTCGGACAGTTTCGGCAAGACCTGGGCCGTCGGTGAGCGTGAGTGCTCGATCCAGCGTCGGCATCAGAAGGTTGTCGAGGAAGCTCCGTCGCCGCTGGTCGAGAAGATCGACGGCATGCGTGATCGGCTGTTCGAGGCGGCGCGTCTGGCCGCCGAGGCGATCGGCTACGAGGGTGCAGGTACCGTCGAGTTCCTGGCCGACGAGAAGGGCGACTTCTTCTTCCTGGAGATGAATACCCGGCTGCAGGTGGAACATCCGGTCACCGAGCAGACCACCGGCCTCGACCTGGTCCGCCTGCAGTTGCAGGTGGCCTCGGGTCTGCCGCTGCCCGCGACCCAGCCCGCCCAGCGCGGTAACTCCATCGAGGTCCGCCTCTACGCCGAGGACCCCTCGCACGACTGGCAGCCACAGAGTGGTCCGGTGCACAAGATCGAGATCCCGTTCACCGCTGGTGAATTCACGGTGCTCGAGCAGCCCGGCGTTCGCCTGGACACCGGTGTCGTCGACGGGTCGCTGGTCGGTGTGCACTACGACCCGATGCTGGCCAAGGTGATCTCCTACGCCGAAACCCGCGCGGAGGCAGCGCATCTGCTCGCCACCGCGTTGCAGCGCGCCAAGATCCACGGCCTGGTCACCAACCGTGATCTGCTCGTGCGGGTGCTGCGCCACCCGGCGTTCCTGGCCGGTGACACCGACACGGCCTTCTTCGCCACACACGACCTGGCTGTGCTGAGCGCGTCGCTGGTTTCTGAGGCCGACGAGGCACTGTCGATTGTGGCTGCGGCACTGGCTGATTCGGCGGCTAACCGCACCAGCTCACGACTGGCCGGCCTGGCCCCCAGCGGCTGGCGCAACCTGCCCTCGCAGCCGCAGACCAAGTCCTACGAGAGCCGCACCTCCGGCACGCACGAGGTCCGCTACCGCTTCACCCGCACCGGGATCGCGGTCGAGGGCCACGACGGCCTCGAGCTGATCTCGGTCGCGCCCGACCGCGTCGTCCTCGGCGTCCCGGGCGAACGTGGCACTGTGCGTAGGCAATTCGAGATCGCCCGCTACGGCGACCTCGTCGCGATCGACTCCCCGCTCGGCCCGGTATCCGTGCGCAGACTGCCGCGCTTCACTGACCCGTCCGAGCAGATCGCGGCCGGTTCACTGCTCGCGCCGATGCCCGGCAGCGTGATCCGCCTCGGTGCCGCCGAAGGCGATCACGTGAAGCAGGGCCAGCCCATCCTGTGGCTCGAGGCGATGAAGATGGAACACACCATCGCCGCGCCCGCCACCGGCATCCTCAGCGCATTGAACGTGACCGTCGGCCAGCAGGTCGAGGTCGGAGCCATCCTCGCCGTCGTCGAGGAAGAAGAGCAGGAGCAGGCATGAGCTTCATCGAAACCGAAGAGCAGAAGGCGCTGCGCGCGGCGGTCGCCTCGCTGGCCGCCAAATACAACTACCGCGACTACGTGCGGCCCAAGGTGCAGAAGCACGAGCCGCTCACCGAGCTGTGGGCCGAGGCGGGCAAGCTCGGCTTCATCGGCGTGAACCTGCCCGAGGAGTACGGCGGCGGTGGCGCGGGCATCTACGAGCTCTCGCTGGTGCTCGAGGAGCTCGCCACCCAGGGCGCGGGCCTGCTGCTGATGGTCGTGTCCCCGGCCATCTGCGGCACCATCATCGCCAAGTACGGCACCGACGACCAGAAGCAGACCTGGCTGCCGGGTCTGGCCGACGGCACCAAGATCATGGCGTTCGGCATCACCGAACCCGACGCGGGCTCCAACTCGCACAACATCACCACCACCGCCCGCCGCGACGGCAGCGACTGGATCCTCAACGGCCGCAAGATCTTCATCTCCGGCGTCGACCAGGCCGACGCGGTGCTGATCGTCTCGCGCACCGAGGATCACAAGACGGGCAAGCTCAAGCCCGCGCTGTTCATCGTCCCGACCGACGCCCCCGGCTTCAACAAGACGGTCCAGGATATGGACTTCTCGGAGCCGGACCGCCAGTTCACGCTGTTCCTCGACGATGTCCGCCTGCCCGCCGACGCCCTCGTCGGCGCCGAGGACGCGGCCCTGGCCCAGTTGTTCGCCGGCCTGAACCCCGAGCGCATCATGGGCTCGGCGATGGGCATCGGCCTTGGCCGCTACGCCATCGATCGCGCGGTGGAATACGCCAAGGAGCGCCAGGTCTGGAAGACCGTTATCGGTGCGCACCAGGGTATTTCGCATCCTCTCGCCCAGGTGAAGATCGAGCTCGAGCTCGCCCGGCTGATGATGCAGAAGGCCGCGGTGCTCTACGACGCGGGCGATGAGTTCGGTGCCGCCGAGGCCGCCAACATGGCCAAGTACGCCGGTGCCGAGGCCTCGATCAAGGCACTGGATCAGTCGATCCAGACCCACGGTGGTTCGGGGCTGACCGGCGAGGTCGGTTTGGCCGGGATGCTGGGTGCCGCGCGCATCATGCGTGTTGCGCCGGTTAGTCGGGAGATGATTTTGAACTTTGTGGCTCAGCATTCTTTGGGGCTGCCTAAGTCTTACTGAGTTCGCGCGGGTGGCTGCGGCGAGGAGGTGGGCGTGACCAGGTGTTCGGTAGTCCCAGATGGTTGGGGGCTGTGCTTATTGGAGCGCTGGCGCGCTCGAGCGCGGCCCCCTGGGGGCCGCGAGTTAGCCGCCGTTACTAGAGGCTGCGCCTCGACGCAACGGCGGCTAACTCGCGACC
>NZ_JBHYRN010000021.1:0-135520 GCF_042749305.1 Nocardia sp. NPDC058705
GCGTGGTTGCCTTCGGCGGCTTTTCGGTACCAGGTCTCAGCGTCGCCGCTACGCTCACCATGTTCGTCGAACAAGACCCCGAGGCTGTACATCGCTTTCACATGACCAATTTCCGCGGCTTTGCGGTACCAGGTTTCGGCTTCATCGGTTCGGCCGCGTTCGTTGAGTAGGACTCCGAGGTTGCCCATCGCGGTGGCGTTGCCTGTTTCGGCGGCTTTGCGGTACCAGGTTTCGGCTTCATCGAGGTTGCCACGATCGTGAAGTAGTACGCCGAGACTTGACATCGCGGACAAATGGCCGGTGTTGGCGGCTTTGCGGTACCAGGTTTCGGCTTCATCGAGGTTGCCACGATCGTGAAGTAGTACGCCGAGACTTGACATCGCGGACAAATGGCCGGTGTTGGCGGCTTTGCGGTACCAGGTTTCGGCTTCATCGAGGTTGCCACGATCGTGAAGTAGTACGCCGAGACTTGACATCGCGGAAGGATGACTGGTGTCAGCGGAGCGCCGAAACCAAACTTCCGCCTCGCCGACCTCTCCGCGCTCGTCGAGCAATACCCCGAGGCTGAACATCGCCTTCACATGGCCGGTCTCAGCAGCATTTCGATACCAAGTCTCTGCCTCGCCCACGTCACCGCGCTCGTAGAACACGACCCCGAGACTGAACATTGCGGAAGCATTGCCTGTCCCGGCAGATTTTCGATACCAAGTCTCTGCCTCGCCGACCTCGCCGCGCTCGTGAAGCAGGGTCCCGAGATTGACCATTGCGGAAGCATGACCGGTCGCGGCAGATTTTCGATACCAAGTCTCTGCCTCACTGGCTTCGCCGCGCTCATCAAGAATGAGTCCGAGACTGGACATCGCAGCAGCATGGCCGGTTTCCGCTGCTTTCCGATACCAGCTCTCAGCTTCGCGGTCCTCCCCACGCTCATCAAGCAAGCTTCCTAAGCTGTACATCGCGGGCGGATGCCCAGAACTCGCCGCGCGCCGAAATAGTGCGCTTGCCATGGCTGTATTCTCGCGCCAAGAAGCGACGTATCCGACAGCTGTCAAAGTCTCGGGTGTGGCGTTGTGGGTCGCGTTGTGCCAGAAGGACTCCGCGATACGACGTGGTACTCGCTGGTTTTGCCCATCGTCGGCGGCGACAAGGTAGTCGAACGCTCGGTAGCTGAGGGTGTCACCCTCATCGCCATCGCGGTATGTGGTTCGCAGCGCAGCGGCGCGGCCGGCGCCGGGTGGAGGCCGACGTGCTGAAGTGATCGCGGTCTGCACGTCTTTGTCGGTGGCGTCGACATGGGGATGAGTTGTCCGCATGCCACGCACCGTGAGCTGGGCCAGAGTCGACTCGGGTATGGGTTCGGTGCGGCCGATGCGTGCCCAGTCGACTGCGACTGTGATTACAGTATGTAGGAGCGGGTTATCTGCGCGCGCATCGTCATAGCGGTCCAAAAGCTCTGGCGCGCCGGCAAGAACCTCACCTAAACCATGACCGTCAAAGGCTAATTCCGGGTATGTACGCTCGGCGGCGGCGCGCTCCTCAGAGTCATCATCGGTGGAAGCCAACTCGATGAGTAGCGACTGATCGAGCAACATTCGAGTCTCGCGCCGCATCTCACCGTCGCCCCTCAACTGGGCGCGCATCTCTGAACGAAGCGTCGCAACCACCAACGTCCGGCCACGGCGTCGGGTCAGTGCGTCCAATATCGTGGAAGTCAGGTCGCCAGCATTACCGGTTAGATACATGTGCAGGTCATCGAGCCAGACCACCAACGTGTCGCTGCTATCGCTGATTCGGGAGGCTGCGGCCAAGTCCGCGATCAGACCGACAACAGGGCTTACGATCCGCGCGGTCGAGTCATAGGCGTGTACTGCTTCGAACAAGGTGCGGGTCTTGCCAGCTTTTGATGGGCCAACGACTACGACAAGCTGATTCCCTCGGAACGCCTTAGCCAGTCGCGAATCGACCCGGTTGGCAGTGCGAGAGACGTACCTGTCCGCAACCCGGAAGTGTCCCGCCCTACCGAACGGTGAACTGGTAGCACCTAAACGGTAGGGATCCAGCTCAGCAACCGTTGGCAGGTCCCCGTCTCGACCCATGATCTGGACCAGGTCCCTCAGATGCCTCGATGGGGCGTGGTCGCCGACAAGGACTGGACCTTCGAATGTGTTCCCTGAGAGTATCGCCCCGATCGAGGGCATGCCGGGCGCAGAACTGTTGGGCGTCAGCCCCGCGCCGTGGAAGGGTCCACGAATCCTGCATTCACCCCGCTGATCTCTGTCGACCCTGCGATCTGGCTGTTGGCAACCCGCACGCCATCTCCGGTCGAGGATATATCGGAGATCTTCAATGCTGCTGCTACCAAACCCCGCACGTCCACGCCCACCACTACCTGTGGGTCGTGCTGGCGGACAACCTCCAGCACCGCCGCCGCCGCAGCAGCCAACTCGGCGTCCGCCGTAGCCCCCGCATCTACGAGATCCTCTGCCAGCGAAGCCTTCTTCGACTCTGAATCCGGCTTTCGCTCCAACCCTGACACGTCCACGTCGGCATATTTGTGCGAAATCAGGTTCTTCAAACTGGCATATGCGTCATGTACGACTTGCTTTGCTGTGTCGCCTACGCCAGCCACAGCGCCCGCAGCGATCGCCGAAACAACAAGTGCCATCACAGGATCCATTCCACAATCTTGCCACCCAGTAGGTAGCGCTGCTTGTGCTTTGTCGAGATCTAGCACTAGGGGATCGCTGTGCAGTCCGGCTGTGGCTTGAGCTCCCACGCCAACCCTGTTCCAGCCCGACTCGATCAGGCTGGTGCATCGTCGATGGGTGGGTTCGACTCGGGGCCCGTGCGTTTCGGTCTCGTGGCTCGCCCTCGAGG
Source organism: Nocardia sp. NPDC058705 (assembly GCF_042749305.1). Classification (NCBI taxonomy): domain Bacteria; kingdom Bacillati; phylum Actinomycetota; class Actinomycetes; order Mycobacteriales; family Nocardiaceae; genus Nocardia; species Nocardia sp. NPDC058705. The sequence goes on from NZ_JBHYRN010000021.1 coordinate 2,878, forward strand.
CGCGCCAACTCGCGATCAATCGATCGGCTGACTCGGCGGAGATCTCTTCGTTGGGCTCGTCCGTTCTGGATGCGTAGTGCCGGAGGTACTCGGTGGGACCCACTCGAGGTCCCTGCCGAGCACTTCGTCGGTCGGCGCAGGTCGGGTGGCGGTCCGGGGCGCGAGCCAGATAGTCCGACGCGCACGCCAACCATTGGGGTAGTCTCTCGCGTCGTCGATCAACGCGAAGTAGCGCACTGCGGGCTTGTGGCTGTCAAGCATTTTCGCTGTCCTTCACGGCACTGCCCTTGGCGGCGCTGCTCACGGCACAACGACGCCAACGGCCCGAGATAGATTCGGGCCGTTGATGTGTCGTTGTGCCGGGACTTCGAATATGCGGCTACTGGACCGAACCGGCCAACTTGTCGGCGTACGGAGCGATGAATTTTCCGATGACAGGAAGCTCCGTGCGAGCACCGCCACTGTTGTTCGCTCGGACCATGGCCATGATCCAGACGACGACCGTGAAGATCGAGAGCGCGAGGCTGGCGAGGCTGAAGATGATCCCCAGCGCACCGAGGAGCGAGCCGACGATGCTAAGAACGATGTTGAGCACCGACACCGCCCCGAAGAAGACGACCGATTGCGCGGCATGGAGTTTCACGTCGGGATCGTTCTTGCCGACAAAGAGGAAGACGATCCCGGTGAGCCAGCCCATCGCATAGGACAGGATCGCGCTGGTCTTCTTGTCCAAGCCTGCGGACTGCGGCTGGTGCGGGGGAAGCTGAGAAGATGTCATGCGGCAAGTAAATGCCTCGTCTGCCCCCTACCGATCCCAACTTTCCACCTGAACCCGCAGGTCGCGGCCAGCCGAGGTAGGAGCAGAGCCCAGACCGGGCCGCGGTCACTACCAGCGACGATTGCTGGCAGAGATCTCATCGCCAAGGCTACGATGGTCCCTATGTCCCGCCTCGATCGCATCACCTCTGATCCGCAGATCTGCCATGGTCAGCCGGTAGTGCGCGGACTGCGGATCCCTGTGCGGGACATCCTGGAAATGATGGCTTCGGGCATGAGCACCGAGGAAATCCTCGACGACTACCCAGACCTGGAATCCGACGACCTGCTCGCCGCGCTGGAGTTCGGTGCTATCGCCGCAGGCGGACACACCGTCGTCTCTGTCAGCGCAGCGTGAAGTTCCTGGTCGACGCGCAACTCCCGGCACGGCTCGCACGATTCCTGAATGACGCTGGGCACGATGCGCGGCACACATCGCAGTTGTTCGCAGGAAACCGCACCGCCGACGACCAAGTTGCGAAGATCGCCGACTCCGAGGACCGGGTAGTGGTCTCCAAGGCTGCCGACTTCCGGATCTCACACCAATTGCAGGGCCGGCCCCGCCGCCTTCTGGTCATAGCTATGGGCAACATCAGCAACAACGGTCTACTCGCCGTGTTCGAGACACACCTGGACTCCATCGTGGCAGCGTTCGACGACGCCGACCGCGTCGAGATCCGGCCCACCCAGATCGTGGCCTGGCAGCGGACGACACCGGAACAGGACTAGGAACAAGCGGGACCCTGGAAATGACGAAGAACTCGGACTGGGTGAACCTCGACTCCCGGGACGGGCCGGACGGCCAGCGCGACTTGCGGTGAGCTGATCTCCCGTGTGCGTGGCGACTAGTAGCCTCGGGCTTTGCCGTCCATCCAGGCGATGACGTCCAGGGTGCGAAGGACGCTGATTTGTTCAGTGAGTCCGGCTGCGGCGCGGATGCGGCGAAGGCGCTTGTCGAGTTCGTGGTCGTTATGGCGTAGCGCGATTCTGATCGGCTCCAAGTGCTGATCTCGGGTGCCGAGGACGGCGGCGATGACCGTGTCCCAGATCGGGAGAAGTCGGGGTCGTTTACGGGCGAGCAGTTTGCTGGCGATGGTGCGGCCGACGCCGGGAAGCTGACGGAGCTGGGTGTCGAGTTGCCATGCCGGCCAGGACCGTGTGAGTGGGCCGTGTTCATCGGCGAGGTCGCGGTCCGGTCCGATTTGTGCAAGCAGGTCCGCGAAACGGTCGGCTCGGGTGGCGAGAATTTCCCGCGCGGCCAGTGGTTTGACTTCGACCGACAGGAAGCTCACTGCGATCAGATCGTCGGCGGTGAATCGATCGATACTGTCGGTCGTGTCGCCGGCGGTTTTCCAGCTGTCGAAATAGGCACCGACGTAGCAGCGTCCATCGTCGAGATACGGGTCGCCGTAGTAGCGGCGCAGCGCGGCGATCGCGGCCGCGTCGTCGGCGGTCTGCAGTGCCGAAGGCAGGATCAGAGTCATGATGGCTCGCGGGTGGTGCGCCACACTTGGGCGGTGTCGTAGCCGAGGGCGAGCGACTCCGGTGCGGCCAGATCGTCGGAGACGTCGGGTGGAAGCATCATGGCGGATTGCCTTCCTCGATGGGACCTGAATCGTCCCACCAACAGCGCCCGAGTCGACAGAATGGGGATACTGGTCGGGTGGGTCAATTCGACGGCGGAAAGCCGGTTCTCGTCATTGATGGCTCTCGCTTCGATGACTACGACGAGTTCGCTCGGGAGTTCTCGGCGCTGCTCAACGACTGGACGTGGAACAAGAACCCCGACGCGTTCAATGACATCCTCCGGGGTGGATTCGGCACGCCGGAGGGTGGCTTCGTTCTTCGATGGCTGCATTCGGACAGGTCACGGCAGGCGCTGGGTTGGTCCGAGACAGTCCAGTACCTGGAAGATGTCCTCGCACGTTGCCATCCATCGAACCGTGAGCGCATCAGGGCGGAGGTCGAGGCTGCCCGGCGTCAGGAAGGGCGGACGCTATTCGACTTTCTGGTGGAGATCGTCCAGAGGCATGGTGCGGGTGGGAACGAATCGGAAGACGGTATCGACCTCGAGCTGCTCTGAGTTCGTACGATCGACCCGCTTGCCCGCTCCTCCACATGAGCGGACGATCTATGGCGGGCATTGCATAGAAGCGTCGGCTCACCTCTGGTGCGGCGCCAGGATAGGCACACCTTCCCGCACCGCGTCCCAATCAGCGCCCACCTGGTGCGCCAATGCCCGTGCCAACAGGGTGCGCCGCTGCGCCTGTTCCTGGATCAGGAGGGCAGTATCGAGTTCGATTCCCGCGGGAGCGCCGGTTGCGGCCAGGCGGTCCACCCGCTGCTGCATGAACTCGAACAGTCGATAATCGAAATCCGTTACAGCGTCGATGAATTCGTCTGTGCCGACCGACACCTGACCCGATAGCGGCGCGGTGAAGGCGATTTCACCATCGGGATCGACAGGGAACTGCCAAGCTACGGTGACAGTGTCGACGGGATCGACCGAGCGCCACCACCGCAACACGGGTCCGAAACGGAGATAGCCGGTGTCGATACACCGCTGACTGTGGAAGTCGTAAGCGGCGTCGAGCCGCATGTTGTCCAAGACCTCGTCGGTGTCGACCCACTCTGCGGATCCGGCAGCTACGAATTCCGCCAGATCGTCCGGCACGGGTTCGAGTATGAAGGGCAATGCCTCCAGAATGTCCTCCCACAGTCGGACCACGTAATAACCCACCCACGGCGGCGCCGTTCGGTGACTTTCGCGGGGGAACGAGGCCATCGTCTGCTCGGTATATCTCAACAACTCGATTCCACCCACCTCGAGGCAGAACCAGCCCTCGGTGAGAGCGAACCAGTGCAGATGCTGGCTTCCAGCAGGCCCCCACGGGCAGACCTCGTCGACCGGCAGCAACTCGAACCGAAATCGAATCATGTTTGGATACAACCAGATCGTCCGCAGGCTGACGATCGCTCATCGTCGTGAGTCTTCCGCGCAACGCCACAGCTAGACCTTCTGGGCCGGGCTCGAAGGTAGCTGGCCCCTTCCGGGGGTTCCTGGTGTTTCTTGGTGGGCGGGCGAAGTGCGGGATAAACAAAGAAGACCCCAGACCATTTCGCCTGGCCCGAGGTCTTCTCTATGCTCCCCCATCTGGACTCGAACCAGAAACCTGCCGTTTGAATTGCATTGCACCCCAATGGTTCTCAGCGATTCCCAATAGATCCTTTCGCTTGCGGATTTGTCGTTCAAGGTGCTCCCGTCGCATCTCAACCGTTCCCGCTACTTCTCTTTGAATCCGTGTTGTTTCCGTGTTGTGAGTCGAGTCGGCGAGCGCCGGAGGGCGATGTCGAGTGGGCGCACCCTGCGGAGCTCGACCAGAGCGGGCCAACCTGCCTCCGCACTTCGACGTTACCTACCAGGCGCAGATAATCGAGGTGTGTCCTGCGCTGTGCCCGAGCGGAGTGCGCCGCAGGGCTCCGGCGTGCTCGACGTCGAGTCACGGGGGTGGAGGCATCACCGAGCTGGCGATCTGATGGATGCCCCGCCGCCAGTGCGAACGGTACGACCAGTGGTTTCAAGCGGTCAGGTGACGATCGAAGCCGACGACAAGCTCTCCTTCGCGGGTACTGTGGATCGTCGGCCCCGCGGAGTTCTTAAACTCGGACCGGTCCAGACCCAGAGCGTCGCGACATACCCTTCGGGTGAGGCGCGCGGGAATGGCATTGTGTGCCGAGCTCGGCCAGCTCGCGTCTGCCCGCATTGCCGCCTCACTCCCTGGCGAAGTTGAATTCTGGTCGACCGACCGCGACCGTGTCGTTGTGATGCGGCAACCGAGGCTGCATCTGCCGGGGCATAGGTTGCACAGCCCTTAGAAGGCGCCGTAGTTGAGGCGTAACGAGCTGCCGAGGGGACCTACCAGTGCCATGGTCACCAGTCATTTAGATGCAGATGAGACTCAGTACAGGCTGAGCGCTGGTGTTGCTCGGCTTGCTTGGCGCGCAGTCGGTACCATAACCGGATGGCGTACCCCTACGAAGACTTGGACGACTCGCAGTTCGAGCGGCTAGTCGTCCAATGTAGCCGAAAACTGTTTGGAGCTGGTGTTCAGTCTTTCTCGACTGGGCCAGACGGCGGCCGGGACGCTCGATTCGAGGGGGCTGCTGAGAGGTTTCCAAGCGCAGCAAGTCCTTGGACCGGTATTACCGTAATTCAGGCCAAGCATACTAATGCGATGAACGTTCACTACAGTGATCCGGATTTCAGTGGTGAGACGAAGAGTTCTGTTCTGACAGAGGAGATAATTCGAATCAAGAAATTGGCTGACGATAGTGAGGTCTCCAATTACATTTTGTTTTCCAATAGGAGGCTGGGGGCTAACGCTAGTGCTTCGATTGTGAAGCGAATATCTGAAGGTTCAGGGTTAGAGCGCAAATCCATCTTCCTGGCCGGGGTGGAGTATCTTAATGATCTACTGCGGGAGTTTGTAGACATAATCTCCCTGGCTCGTATCGATCCGATAGACGGACCTTTGCTATTATCAAGCTACGACTTGGCCGAAGTAATTCTCGCTATACGGGACGGATTGTCGGCAGCTAGTGCAAGCTCTGACGCCCATGTTGTTGAGCGTGTTTCGTACGAAAGCAAGAACAAGGTAAACAATATGTCGGCTGATTTTGCCGGACGTCTCCGAAAGCTCTACCTTCCTTATTCTATGCAAATAGGGAACTTCCTAGCGGATCCAGGAAACGCGGAAGCGTTAAGGCAGTATGAAGGGGCGGTTGAGGAATTTCAGCTTAAGATTGTGTCTAAGCGTAGGAATTATCAGACATTTGACGAACTATTCAACTACTTGGTTGACTTCTTGCTGAAGCGAGATGCCGTACTTGCTCGTAATGCGCGACTAGTTAGGACGATGTTATTCTATATGTACTGGCACTGTGACATAGGTGAGTCTGCGGATGCTGCTACCCAATAAGCACTCGCATCCCGATGGAACCGTGCTGGCTGCTGCCACTGAAATTCTTAAGGAGCTAATGCGTAAGCGCATTATTGCCTACTCTGACCTCAAAATGGCAACGGCAAAACGGGCAGATTCTACCGACTACCTATTCACGCCAGCGCTGAGCCTACTCTATGTGCTAGGTCTGGTGGAATACTTGCCCAAAATAGACTCGTTCGAGTATACGGGGAAATGATGAAGCTATCGCGACTTTACTCAAACCACCCACAGGCGTTTCGTGGTATAGACTTCAAAGAAGGCTTCAATGTTGTACTCGCGGAAATTCGCGTACCGGAAAATCGAGAACTAGACACTCATAACTTGGGCAAGACGACAGTTGGTGAATTGCTGGACTTCTGCCTGCTGAAGTCGAAATCTGGTAGCTTCTTCCTCTTTAGGCACGAGGTTGTCTTCCATGACTATACTTTCTACCTCGAAGTCGAGCTCGATGACGGTACCTATCTGAATATTGCCAGGTCTGTTACGCCAGGAACGAAGATTGAGCTGAAGCGAGGACCTGAGAAGGTTGCCGATGCGTCGGCACTGGCGCCAGGCGAGTGGGATCATATCGGACTTCCTCTGGACCGTGCGAAGAAGATAGTGGATGGTATTCTTGCTATCGACGCACTCCGCCCCTGGGGTTATAGAAAGCTCATTGGCTATCTAATTCGTTCCCAGCGGGACTATCTTGATGTATTTCAATTGGGAAAATTCTCGGGATCGCACGCGGACTGGAAACCATTCGTAGCGCATCTTCTAGGGATGAGTGCCGAGACGGTAGTCAACCTCTACAGTAAACGTGACGAGCTTGGTGACGAAAGAGCCCGACTATCCACATTGTTGCAGGAGTGGGGAGGAGAGGATGCTGATCCTTCGGTTCTTGACGGATTGATCTCTGTGAAAAGGCGTGCAGTTGAGGAAAAGTCTCACACCCTGGAGTCTTTCGACTTTGGCGCGGAGGATCAGCGTGCGACCGCTGAAGTGGTCGAGAGAACCGAGTCGCGGATTGTCGCCCTGAATGAAGAGCGTTACCGAATTGCTCAGCTGATAGTGCGACTTAGTGAGTCGATCGAGAGCGAGGCTGTAATGTTCCGAACGGCCGATTCGGAACGTCTCTTTAATGAGGCTGGCGTCGTTTTCGGGGATCAACTAAAAAGGGACTATGAGCAGCTTGTCGCGTTCAACCGGGCGATTACGCAAGAACGTCGAGCTGCGCTTAAGCAGCAGCTTGCCGACGCTGAGCGCAGGACGACTGAAATCGACGATGAGTTGCCGAGGCTGAACTTTGAGCGATCGCGCTCATTGGAATATCTACGGAACTCGGAGTCGCTTTCTAAGTACAAAGAGATCTCCCGGGAGTTTACTGTTATTCAAGCGGACTTGAAACAGCTTGAATCTCAGCGCGCAGCTGCTACAAGGCTGATCGAGCTTAGGCGACAAGTACGGCTCCTTGAAGAGGAGTACAGCAGGGTTCAAGATGACACGGAGACTGAGCTGGTCGCTATTAGTCAAGATGAGGGCAGTCACTTCGGCCGTTTGCGTAGATACTTCACTGAAATCATTCACGACGTATTGGGGCAAAATGCTATCCTCGCGATCAGAATAAATTCGAATGGTGGGTTGGATTTCGTTGCTGAATTTGTGGGAGAATCTGGCATCGCAACAAGTGGTGATCGTGGAACTTCCTATAAAAAGCTGCTCTGCATCGCATTTGATCTAGCCGTTCTGCGGTCTTACGCGTCGGTTCCTTTCGCGCGTTTTGTATATCATGATGGTGCATTGGAGCAGCTTGAGCCACGTAAGCGGGCTAAGCTGATAAAGGTATTCCGGCAGTATGCTGAATACGGTATCCAGTCAATTATTTCGGCGCTGGATAGTGATCTGCCAGAACCTGTCGACTCATCTATCACCGCGATATCCGAGCGAGAGGTCGTTCTGGTCTTACATGACGAAGGCGACGCCGGTCGACTATTTCAAATGCCATCATGGTAGAACGTGGTGGCCAGCGAGCCACATGATCGTGTTACTCGCGTGGCGACGGTATCCTGATCGACATCAACAGTGTTGCAATACTGCGTCTTTGGAATCGAGCACTAAGGTTTCGTCGCATTCTAGATTGGTGTACGTGCCTGTCGAAGCGCTACAGCAAACCATCAACTCCGAGCTTGCAGACCACCGCGCAGAACACCAGAGACGACAAGCTCTGACGCTCTCGCAACGACATCGGGAGGAGCGCGCATACCTCGAATTCACACTGACGGCCGAGAACTTCGGTAACGACGAGTATTTCGAACTGGATACCGACCAGCAGATTCGCCGAACAGAACTAGGGTCTATATGCGACCGGGCTGACAGGACCCGGTTCTATTGACCGCTGTGATGCACCAACGCCGCAGGGCGATTCGACCACTACGTCACTACGTACACCAACAACTCGCGCACGGACAGCGCTGTTGATCAACTAATTAAGATTCACAGCAAATAGCTTGTGGCACTTGTCATTGTGCTACGCGCGAGGCTCAAAATAGTGCTTCGCCCTGAGACGATCCGATGGGTGTCGGACGCATGGCCGCTATGTCGCAGGTTCGCGCCCGGGGCGGGATACGCAAACATGGGCAACCGAAAAATGCCTGGTTATCGCAGATCCTATCCGATCTGACACCAGCGGTCCGCCGGTACGGATGACGAATAGTTCGAGGTGGCCGAGCGTCCGACTTGGAGTTCTTGCTCTCATATTTTGGCATAAGTCTTCAGCCCGGCGACCTGTTGCACATGCGTGGTGAAGTGTGGTTTGCGGCGCGCCGGTCAGAGTGGGATCATTTGGTCCGTGGCCTGACTTGAGCCCAATCCTGTGATCTGCCGGAGACTGGGGGTGGGCTCGCCGTTCGATTTGGTGAAATTTAGACGTTGAACGAAGGCATCGATGCTAGCGTCTTGCCACTTTGATTTCGAGGTCGCCAACACGATCTGGTCCGCTCCGAGTACCTGCGCAGCGCGCAGCCTCTTGGTAATGGCGAGTTCACGCTTCTTCTTGTCGCCTAACGTATCACTGTTTTTGACCTCGGCGATCAGGAGTTGCCGGTCGACCAGAGCCAACAAATCGGTCTCAACCAAGTCTACGAATTCGAACTCATACGTGTCCGCGAAGCTGTGCTGTGTGCCTTCACGCAAATGCTTGGACAGCAGCAAGGGGTAGTGGCCGTTGTCTCGGATCAACATTCGGGCGGTGGGATGTAGATCGTAGTACCAGCGGGGTTCGTCGATTGGTTCGCACCACCGGTGCCAGGTGAGTGGGCCAGCCTGGCGACAACGCGGGCATGTGATTACGGTGGCCAGATCATCAATCGGGACGAACGAGCGGTGCGTACAGCTGGGACAGCGCAGAATGAGCCCGCGGTGCAGGAGACCGGCGGTAAGTAGGTCATCGACTAGATCGCGCGCTTCAACCTCAGATGAGCAAGCGCTCAGATTCATGATCCCTGAGAACGTGAGATAGGTCTCATCGCTCATTGTCCAGCCCTGTCCGTCCGGGTAGGTGGCGGCTGACCTCTTCGATACGACAAACTCTTGCAGCGCCCGCGCGATGGGCCCGGACACCAGATCGACCAAAGCCCTTCTGCTTCCCAGCAACCGCGCGAGGATGTCGGCATGTCCTCCTGCTGGCGAGGGCCTCGTCGTCAGTCCATGCAAGTCACCACGGGACTTGGCCCAACTGTCCAGCGCGGGGAACCGCAATTTGGGTCGAGCCAACTGCCATTCCACCGTCGCTCCACCGCTGATGAACGACCACCGGCGGGCCTCGTACGAGATACCGGATCGACCCGATCGATACCATGTCAAGTGCGGGTTCTCATCGTCGGCTATCAAGTCTTTCGGAGCAAGGACTGAAACACCAACCAGCGCGCTCTGGTTAGGGATGGTCACATCAACCTGCCAATTCAGGCCTTGCACCTGGCTGAGTAGGGCATCGGAAAGTTTCGGCACCGGCGGCAGAGCCTGCAGAACGATCGTGCCATTGTCGCTGGTCACCGCACTCGACCACTGGCTAGAGTAGTCCTCAACCAGAGCCAGATGCTTCTTGTTGAAGCGTATATGGGCGATCGACTCATGCTCGATCGACTGCATCGGGGGGTCGTTGAGAATTGGTACACCCCCACTCCACATTCGCGGCGGCCGATGAGCATACTTTTCAGCCATTGTTTTGACCTCCTCTAGTGGGAGTGAAGTCGAGGTGAACACCAATTCCTTGGCGTCGGCGTTGACGGCGCTGGTGAAAATGTCCAGGCCCACGAGACATGCGCTCTGTGACCGCTGCCACCAATCGAGCGGCACCCACCTGCCCTCGCCATAGATGCGATCCCACAACATGGCCCACGCGAAATCGTTGGCGGAGTCGCCGAAAACAACGACTGCGCATGCTCGCGGTCCAGCACCAAATTCGTGTGCCCAGCCCAGTCCGACCTCCGTGCGTGAAAAATCCGTTGGCCGGCCCGCCGCATCAGAGCTGGTCACGCCGTCCAGAGGGTAAGTCTTGGCCGACAGAATCGCGCTTATCGCGGCGCGCTCGTCGGCCGGGGTGACAGGTTTCGGGACCGCTTCGGGGCGTTGATGCGCCCCCCAGGCCGCCGCAGCCGCAACACCTAAGTGACCGCCGAGTGTGTTCGCCGCACCGATCGATAGCACATCAGTGCCGGGGGCGACACCCTCGATGTCGGCTATCGCGGTCAAGGGCGAGCCTGGGCCATTGCGGTAGTGGGCCAGTCGCAGGTCTGCGTGCCCTGGTTCCAAGAGTGATTGTGCGCGGGGCGACCGGTAGTCCGCGCACCGTCGAGAAAGGGACCGGCAAGCGTTCTCGCACTGGTCTTCGGCAGGGGCACCAGTTCGGCTCTGCGCCGACCGTAGAAAGTCGGGCAATCTGACGATGTAGTCCGGGTCGTACTCGCGAAGCAACTCCACAAGGCTTGGATGCACGCGCCCGTCATGATGAGGAAGAACGACGAATCCCGACCCTCCCCAAGTGGACGAAGCTAGGTGAATTGCATTGCGCACGTGGGTATCCCAGTATGCCTTCCCCGGAACGACGATTGCGACCCGGGGGGCGCGGAGATTCATCTGCGCGACTTCTTGCGTGATCATCACGCAGCTATTGTCCGCCCTCACTGTCGTCCGCCCACGAAAGTGTGACCCTATTCGGCAAGAGGCAGGCCACCCGTCTGCCGATGTGCGGCACTCGCTACCTGTCGACCAGCGCCTGCTCGCGCTTCCTGATCTCCATGTAACCAGAACGGAACCCGCCATGGCTACTACACAATCGCCCGTCATCGCACCGGTCGGCCAGGTTCGTCGGCCACCGTTGGACCGCCAATCCGGTGTGGTGACGACCGTGACCGCAGTGCTGGCCGGGGAACAGCAGATCGCGCTTGACGTCGTCGGGGCCGGGACCATTGAGGCGCGGATCATGGTTCGGTGGGGTCGGGTGGCGATGACTTTTACTGCGGCGGAACAGGTTCAGAGGATGTTGGGGCTGTTTGGGTTGGCGCGTCAGGCGATGGTCGGCGTGGTCGAGCGGGTGCCGATGCCCGTGGTGGAGGATCCGGTTTCCGATGTCGCAGTGTTGGCCGCGATCACCTGGACGCATACGCCGACCGGGGCCGCGTCAGTGGAGCGGATGTATCACCTGGGGATGCGTCGCACGATCAGCTTCGTCGCACTGACCATTGGGCCGGTGGCGTTCCACATCCTCGATCGGGCTGGTCTCGATAGCGCGATGAAGGCGCTTGTGCGCGCGCATCAGCTGTCGGTGACCGTCTACGCAGACGGTCACCGCTTCGCCGACGACCCCAACGTCGCTGCGTGGGAACGTAGTAGTCGGCGAGTTCTGAAACCCCACGGCAACGGTTGGTCTTACCGATGACGGTGTCATTGAATCGCTCACCGGCGCGGCGCTAGCTGGATTCGGTGCGTTTCGGTGATCAGCGAGGGATACGCGGTTCGAACCAAGGTCGCAGTTCGGAGGGAACTCGATGACGGACGCCGGCACACCTGAACTGGCTGACACCGCTGCTGTTTCGGATCTGGATCTGTGCGGTACTCCGCTGTCTCCCGCCGACTCTGAGATCGGCGCAGAGCGGGACGCGCAAAAGCCCTTGGCTGCTGGCGATGACGTTGTCAGCGCCGCCCAGATCCTCGTGAGTTATCTGTGGAACAGCGAATACGAGGGCAGCGGTGAAACCCAGCGTGGCCATATTTGGCAGCAGTTGCGGACTCTGACGCGCTGGCTGACCTCCTCGCCCGGGGAGTGACCGCAACTTCCCGCGCCACCAGCGACCTAGGTGCGGTCGACGTCGTCGACAGCACCTAGCGCCGCTACGGCCACGCGCAGACCCTCGACCGCTCCCTGTGGATGCGAGCTGGCGAGATCCTCACATTCCTTGTCTACCAACGAATTACGCGTCGGCGATGCCAGCTCGGCCGCTGACCTGATCATGTCAATCCGAAGGAGTTTGTCGTGTCGTTGCCTTCCTCTGTTCGTCATGCCGAGTTGGGTGATCTGGTCGCGTTGCTGAATCGTCAGCAAGCCGCCAAGGTCGACGTTGTTGTACCCGGCTCATCGTTGCGGGCACGCGGTGGATTGCTCGAACTGTCCGGCGTCGCACCGGTGATGGACGAGCGTGGCGTCACACTCACCGACGGGGCCTATCTGCCCACGGCGGTCGCTGACACTCAGTTGGCGACCAAGCTCAAGATCCCGGCCGGCTATCTGAAGTGGTTGCGCGAGCAGCAACGCACCGATCTCTACGACGCGAACGTCAACGGGCTATTGCACGGCCACGATGACCCCCGCTTGCGGGTTGATGAACAGGAGCGGTCATTTCTGTTGCGGCTGTTCACTTCTGGTGAGACCGGCGAGGCTGGGGTGCTGCGGGCATTCCTGTCTGATCGGTACGGCATCATCGACAACCTCGACGTGCTGACCGCGGTGCTGGACGGCATCAAAGCCGCCGATGCCGAGGTCGTGGTGCGGTCGGCGGACTTGAGCGAGTCCTCGATGCACTGCAAGGTGTATTCGCCGAAGGTCTCCGCGTTGGCGCCGACGTTTCTGCGCAACTATCGGAACCCGTTCGCCCATCCTGAGTTCGAGGCCGAACGACGCAGAGTCGCAGGCGATCTGGACCGGGGACGGCGGTTGGCGGCTCGTGACGGTCAGGGGTATCGGTCCGGGCGTGAGCCGGTGGTGTTCGCAGGGGTCCGCTTCTCCAATTCCGAGGTCGGCCATCACGCGGTGACGTTGAAACCCGAACTGGTAGTGAAGATTTGCGGTAACGGGCTGACCATCCCGTTGCTCGCTTACACGAAACGACACCTCGGTGATCGCCTCGACATCGGCGCCGTCGACACCTGGTCGCACGACACCTACCGCAAGCGGCTGGCGGTGATCACCGCCGAAACCCGCGACAAGGTCACCGAATGGCTCTCGCCGGAGTTCCTCACCGCACGAGTCGGTGAACTGGAACGCCACGCCGGAACCCCGGTGGGTCAACCGGACAAGGCGATCGAGGTCTTGGCGGGAAAGCTGGGTTTCAGCGAGGACGAACGTGCCGGGATCTTGTCGCATTTCATTGCCGCTGGGCAGCTTACGGCGGCGGGGATCGCGAACGCGGTCACCAGCTTCTCCCAAACGATTCCCGACTCCGACCGCGCGGACGCACTCGATGACCTCGCACTGAAAGCCATAACCCTCGTGTGAACGCGCCGGCCTGCGGCGTCGTTGACCAACCCTGCTCGCTTGCCCCATCCACCGTGGGCACCTCACAGGATCTGTCCACGCCCAAGACTTTTCGGAGGTTCTCCCATGACCGACTCGGTGACCCGTCTCGAATTCGACCTGGCCGTCCATTACGGCATCGCCGGCCCCTCGGCCGACCTGACAGCCACCACGATCGCGCAGTGGCGTGAGCGTGATCCGGGTTGGAAAGCCAAGCACTGGGCCTACACCGACCCCGACAACTACGGCGCCCGCAGGTTGCGCCCGATCAACGTCACCACTCGTGCCGCGGTCGCGGACTGACACCGCTGACCGGTCCCGCGATCGAATCCATGCTCGCCATCGAAGGCAGGCACCGACACCGTGCAATCGGTCGGTGCCTGCCTTCCTCACCATTCAGGAGGACTTACGATGACCCCCGACACCACCACCGATCCCGCAATCCCTGAACCTGACAACACCGCAACGCACGGCGCCCGCCCCAGGAACGCAGTGGCAGTCTTCCGTGACCCGCACACTCTCATCACCGACAACAACGTGCGCGAAACGTTCAACCTCGACGACTTTCCCGAGCTCGCCGACTCGATCGCCGAACACGGAGTCCTGACACCCATCACCGCCTACGGCCACCCCGACGACCTCACCGCGACAGTCCGCGACGGGCAGCTCCGCACTTTGACCGCGATGGCTGTCGGGATCGAGCAGGTCCCGGTTTGGTTGATCGAACCCGACGAGGCGCTCGCCGCGAAAGATGGCGAGATCTCACGGATCCTGACGCAGATCACGGTCAACGATCGTCGGATCGCGCTCACCGACGGTGACCGTGCCGCCGGAATCGCGTTGGCTCTCGAGCTCGGAGCGTCGGTTACCCGTGTCGGCAAAGCACTGCAGACCAAACGCGACGAGATCAAGCAGGCCGGCAAGATCGGTGCCTCTGCTACGGCCCGCAAAGCTGTCGACGACGGTCAGCTCGACTTCGATCAGGCTGCGATCCTGGCCGAGTACGAAAACGTGGGCGACGCCGACGCGGTGCGGCAGCTACTCGACACCGACCGCGGGTACTTCAGCTACGAAGCGCGACTGATCGCCAACGATCGTGCCGAACGGCGTACCTACTTCACCGCGGTGTTGCCATGGGCCGAGGCCGGATTCGGCGTGCTGCACGACTACCCGGACTGCGGTGGTTCCGACCCGGTACTTATACACGCGAACGATCTGGTCGACGTCAACGGTGACACGATCGACATCGATAATCTCGGGGCCGACGCGGGCTGGTTGGTGTGGATCGAACAGGCGAGCACTCCGTTGACCGTCGAACGCGATACCGGTGCAATCGTCGACGCGGCCACCGTCGACTGGAACACCGAACACGATCCCGACCGCGAACCCGCCGACGGGTTACGCCACGCTCGCGAAGTCACCCAACACGATCGCTGGCAGGCCGACTACTTCCTGCCCGCCGACCAACTCGACGCCGCGGGTCTGCGACTGGTCAGCGACCTGCCCGACGCCGAACCCACCGACAACCCCGACAGAGAAACCGACGACGCTCTGGCGCGTGAGGAGCTCGCCGCACGACGAGCCGAAGCCGAGGTCGAAGCGGCCGCGCGACGCGAGCAGGAGCGGTTGGCCGCACGGCGGGTCCGTGAACTCAACAAGCAGGGGCTCGCCGCGATGGAGGTACGTCGGGAGTTCGTCACCCGGCTCCTCGCTCGTAAGACTCTGCCGCCGGAGGCTTCGAAGTTCATCGCCGAAGCATTGGTGGCAGAGCCCGCAGTGCTCGGTGAGTACAACGCCTTCGAGACTGCGGCCGAGTTGCTCGGCGGTAAGGGAACTTGGCGGCGCGAGCTCCAACAGGTGGTCGAGACGGCGAAACCGGCACGCTGCCAGGTCATCGTCCTCGGACTCGTTCTCGGCGCCCACGAAAAGCGAGCCGTCAAAGATTCCTGGCGGTACAGCGACACCGGTGTGAGCCGCTACCTGCGGTTCCTTCAGCAAGTAGGCCACGAACTCGTCCCCGTCGAACTCGCAGCAGTCGGCGACCTCGACTACGAACACATCGACATCGACACCCCCGTCAGCGAGCCCGAAGCAAACGCAGCCTGACCGCACCGCGAGGCGGCCGAGTCAATTTGTTGCACCAGGGATCTCGGCTTGTTCTGTCCGCCGAAGACGAAAGGAACTCTGTTGTGGAAGCCAGCGACGAAATCAGCAGCCCGGAGTTCGATGAATTCGACGCCAACTCGGCCGCCACCGAGAACAACGTCCCGCGCCTGCGCGTCGATGACGCCGGCGAGTTGATCGCGGCGATACCCGCGATGCTCGGATTCGTTCCCACCCGGTCGTTGGTCATGGCGTTGCTCAGCGCCGACGCCACACCAGAAGGTGCGCAGTCGATTCGGGCGGTAATGCGGTTCGACATCGACGACGCCGCCGACCCGGCCGGAGTGCAGCACCTCGCGGCCGTGGTCGAAGCGGTGTGCCTGCGCGAGAACCTGACCTCGACCATGCTGGTGGCCGTCGATGACCGGCCGAACGCGTCGACGATCGCCGAGGACGTTCTGCACCACCTCAACCAGGTGGGGATCGAACCCAGTTACGCCTGGTGGGCGGAGGCGATCGTTACCGGTGCCGAATACAAGGACCTGTTGGCGCTCGATCGCGGCGGTCGGGTCGATGACCCTCACGCGTCGACGGTGGCGTTCGCGTATGTCCTCGAAGGCAACCAGATCTACGGTTCCCGCGACGAACTCGCCGACCTACTTACCCCGAACGCTGACCTCGCTGCCCAAATGCAGCCACACATCGGCGGTGCCGCTGACCGCTACCGCGACAACATCGCCGAGGGGAACGACGCAGAACACGGCAACGCTTTCCGACGCGATGCCATCGAGTGGTTGCTCGCCCAGATCAGCGCTGGCGACCCAACGTCGCTCACGGCTGAGGATCTCGCCACGATCGTCGCACTCCTGCGCGACAGGATCGTCCGCGACATCATGTTCGGTCTCGCCGGTACCGAACACCGCGGTACAGCGGAAGCCCTGTGGCGACAGATCGCGTCCGCAACCGAGGGCTCGGATCATGCTGCGGTCGCAACCCTTTTCGGCTACAGCGCTTATCACCACGGCGACACCGTCGTAGCCGCCATCGCGATCACCGCAGCCCTGCAGGCCGACCCCAACCACGTGATGGCGAACCTGCTCGACCACGCGCTACGCGATTGCATTCGACCAGACCAGATCCGACGGATGGCCGTCACCGGACGCAAGATCGCGGCGGCACTCGGCATCGACATCGCCACGACCGTCTAACCCTGTGGCGGCGCGAGGCCGATACGCAGCAGGGCGGTGAGCCAATAGCGGTCGCGGCGGTTCCTCACTGATACACCGCGCGCGTCGACCACCGCAGTTACCGGGTTCGCCGCCGTTGGATCCGTTCCGGCGAACACAGCAGCCGCGCAGTCGCATTGCGCTGGCACGTGCCGCATTCACTGTCAATCACCTACCCACGGAAGGCTTCGCCATGTTCGGTGAAACGAATATGCAGATCATAGGAAATCTCTGTTCCGACCTCGAGCTGACCTACACACCAGCAGGTGTGGCGGTAGCGCACTTCACCGTCGCGTCCACACCCCGCTACCGCGACCCCAAGACCGGCGAGTGGCGCGACAAGGATCCACTGTTCCTGCGCTGCAACCTGTGGCGCGAGGCCGCGGAAAATGCCGCAGCCTCATTGTCCAAAGGCTCGAGGGTGATCCTGATGGCCAGGCTCAAACAGCGCAGCTACCAAACCCGCGATGGCGAGCAACGCACCGTGTTCGAACTCGACATCGACGAGATCGGCCCGAGCTTGCGCTGGGCCCGCGCGACCCTCACCCGCACCACCGGAGGACGCCAAAACGCCTGCAGCGGCACAGGTTTCGGCCAACGCAACGGCATCCGTGCGGGAGAACATGACAGCAGCGGTGGCGCCGTCACCGACAGTCGCGAACAGGACGATCCGTGGTCGAAGCACAGCCCGGCCCCAGACACCGAGGACTCCGGCGGCGACGAACCCTGGGCTACCCCGATATTCGCCGGCGCCGTAGCGGGGGCATTGGGTGGTGAACCCGACTTCTAGCGGTGTTGCCCGGTCTTCTCCGTCCCGCCGGTCTGTGATCGGGTCGGCGGGGCGGGGTCCGGGGTGACGGTCTGGGGTGGACCCAGCCGCTCGAGGGCTACCAGGCCAGCGCGCGCCACGGCTACGGGCCCGCGCCCGGCGGAAACGAGCACCCCGCGCCCGAACCAGCCGCGGCCACCGGTTCGGCCGGTCAGCGCGGGGAACTCGCCCCCGCACGCAGTGGCGCGTTCCCTCCGTCGTGTCGCCCGCTGGCCTGGTCGGTAGCCCTCGGCTGGGCCCACCCCAGCCCGGCACCCCTCGTTGTGCGAAAAGCATGGCAGTTCCAGCGCGCTCGGGTGCCGTCGCATCTCTCGACCACGTCAGGAGTTCCGCTGTGTCCACTACCGCTGCCATCGAATCGGTTGTGCCCGATACGAATCTGTTCATCGATGCGATCGCCGACATCCGAGATACGTTCTTCACCCTCGACCGCGACCACCGCGGCGCACTCGAAGCATTGCCCGCCGCGCTGGCGTTGGCGACCGAGCACGATTGGAAGCTGCTCGACTACATGGTCGAGGTCTTCACCCTCTTTCCACTCGACGCCGCACTGAGCCGGCTCACCTCCCGGTTCAAAACCGCCGACGACCTCGAGCGGCTCCGGATGCTCGAATTGGTGCCCGACACCGACCCCGGCCTACACAGCCACGAAGCCGCCGACCTGGCTGGCATCCTCGAAGCCCGAGCGCGCCGCAACAACTCCACCGTCGCCGACGAGTTCGCCAAACTGCACGCCCAACTTCAGACCGCTGAAATGCCACGCCAGTCGATCCGACTGTGGCGCAACCCGTCCTCACGCCTGGTCGTGCCAGCAACCCGACGCATCGATGCCTCCCGCCTCACCCCGACCCAGCTGCGCACACGCGTCCTCGCTCGCAGGAAACGACGCCCGGCTGAAATCGAACCGTCGCAGGTGTCCGACTACGTCCGCGAGAACCTGTTCGTCGACACCGAAGTCGACGACCAAGGCCGTCTGCGTCGTCGACTCGCCGAACTCGCTGTCCGCGGCATCGTCATCGGCAACCGAGCTCCCCGCGGCTGGACACCGCGCCGCCCAGGCGAGTTGCCGCCACGCCCCGCCGACCTCGCCTCCGCGATCTGGGATCACGAATACTGCCTCTACGTTGCCGATCAACACGACCACGCCCACGCCGTCGCCGGGGCAGCGGCAACGTCACAGGAAGACTCCGTCGCCTGGGCCGCGCAGCGCACCGGACTACACGGCCGCGCCGACCGCCGCGACACCTTCCTGTTCCAGGGCAACGGCCTCGACGATTTCCGGACAGCCATGGCTCCCACCTTGGGGTGGCGGTGTGTGTCCTGCTTCGTCGAACGCTCCCACACCGACCGCCATCCGATTCATTCCCGCGACAACGCCTTCCGCAGCGACGACGGGTTGTGTGACTACTGCCGCAGCGACAACCATCCCGGGCTGCCCGCGCTGGCGGCCGGATTCACGTTCGCTGATCTGGCGACGGCGTACTGCCGGTTCTTCGCCGAGCACTACCCGGACGCTGCGCGCGGGCTGCTCGCTGAGGTTCGGCGTCGCGCACCCGAGTGGCTCACCGCCACCATCGATGGGTTCCTGCTCGAACACCCCGAGTTGCCCGGCGCACCGGAGCCGGCCGCCGCCGAACAGGAGTCCGCGACGGCGTCTGCGCGTCCGCGACGCCGTCGCGAGCGTGCCTTGCCGCCCGGCCTGCGTCAGGCCCGGTGTGAAGGGTGCACCGAGTACAAGCCCATTCACGACGACGGCTTCTGCACCGTGTGCCGTGTCTGGCTCGAACTCGAGGTCCCCGCACCCCGGGAGCATCGCGTCCCCGCCTGATCGACCCGTCGTTGTTCGGTGCGCGGCTGGGAGGCCACTTGGTGCCCCAGCCGCACACCCTCACCAACCGATCTCACCATCGCCCGCAACCTCACCGTGCCCATAGCTCCCTGCCCGTACCCGTGCCACTCCGACGCACCGCATCCACGCACCCTCACTCTCCACCACCCATAACACCCCGCCTCTCATCTCCCCAATTTTCAGGCAAACGTCTGGCACCGCGGAATTGCAATTCGATTACATTACCCGCCAACGCTTCTCAACATTTCCCATCACTTCTCACAGCGAATTTCTCCCCTTGTCAGAGACTATTTCGCCGGTGACAAATGAAGCATGGTCGCAACAATTCACCGGGTCACCGCAGGCAACGGATACAACTACTACTTACGCAATATCGCCGCCAACGACAGCACCGCGCGTGGGCGTTCCTCGCTGGCCGACTACTACTCAGCCCACGGCGAAGCGCCTGGGCGATGGCAGGGGAGCGGACTCGCCGCGGTCGGCCTCGCGCCGGGTGCGGAAGTGACTGAGTCACAGATGAAGTCACTGTTCGGACTGGGCATCCACCCGAACGCCGAACAGATCGAAGATCAGGTCTACTCGCACAAGATCACTCTGGGGGCCAATGACCGTGAAGCCACCCGCGCCGCCGAGAAAGCATCGAAACTAGGCAACAAGTTCTCCGTCTACGAGGCTCACTCGCAGTACCGGCAGCAGTGTTCCGATGCCTTTCGCGCACACAATTCCGAGCAGAACCTCGGACCGACTACCGCAATCCCGGACGACGAACGCGCACGAATCCGCACACAAGTCGCCACCGAAATGTTCACCGCCGAGTACGACCGCCCACCATTGAATGCCCGCGAATTGTCGGGTTGGGTAGCGAAGAACTCGCGTCCGAAACACTCTGCCGTCGCCGGTTTCGACATCACCTTCAGCCCCGTCAAGAGCGTCTCAGTGCTGTGGGCGCTCGCGTCACCCGATATTTCGCGCCAGATCGAGGCCGCACATCGACGCGCGATCGAGGATGCGTTGACATGGTTGGAGCGCAATGCGATCTTCACCCGGTTGGGCCGCAACGGGATCCGGCAGGTCGACGTCGACGGGATCGTCGCCGCGGGATTCACCCACCGTGACAGCCGTGCGGGCGATCCCGACCTGCACACCCATGTCCTGATCGCCAACCGCGTCCGCGCCCTCGACGGTAAATGGCGCACGCTCGACTCCAAGACCCTGTACGAAGCCGTGGTCACCGCCTCGGAGATCTATGACTCCCGAGTCGAGCACCACCTCGAAACCGCCCTCGCTCTGCAGTTCGAACCCCGGCCCGGGCGCACCCCCGAGCAAGTCCAGATTCGTGAAATCGTCGGGATCCCGTTGGAACTGATCGAAGCGTGGTCGCAGCGGGGTGTTGCGATCGTCGCTCGCCTCGACCAGCTCACCGCGGCATTCCAGACGACCTTCGGGCGTGAACCCTCACCGAAGGAGATCTATGACCTGTCGGACCGCGCGACGTTGGAAACTCGTCCGAGCAAACACCTCTCGACCTCACTCGCCGAGCAGCGCGTCACCTGGGCCGCGCAGGCCAGGCAACTATTCGGTGGTCGTGACGGCGTCGAAGACATCGTGACGCGCGCGGTGTCGGTGCCGCCGATACCGCGCCCGCATCCTGATGCCGCGTTCATCGCCTCGGCTGCCGAACGTGCGCTGACAGGGGTCTCGGCCAGGCGCTCGACCTGGGGAGTGTTCAACCTCCGCGCCGAGGTCGAACGCCAACTCCGCGGCCGAATCGCATCTGCCGACTGGAACTGGATACCGGAAAGTGTTGTCGCCGAGGCACTGTCACCGCCGTCAGCAGTTGCGCGCGGTGACCCCGACCTCGCTGAGCAACCGGTATTGCGAGCGGTGCCGACGTGGTTGGGTCGCAGCGACTCCACCGCCGTCCATGTCCGTGCGAACTCCCAGATCTACACCACCGAATCCACCCTGGACGTCGAAGTGGCACTGATCGCGCTCTCGGTCGAGCCCGGCGCTCGCGTCCTGGACGCCGAACTGGTGGCCAAATCCGTCTTCGACTACAACACCACGAACCCGGAGCGACCGCTCAATGCCGGCCAGATCGGTGTCGTCTCGTCCTTCGCCACCTCCGGTCTCCGCGTCCATACCGCCAACGCGCCAGCCGGAACCGGCAAGACCACGGCGATGCAGGTGCTCACTGCCGCATGGCATTCCGGTGGCGGAACAGTCCTAGGAATGGCACCCACCGCAGCTGCGGCTGCTGTTCTGGGTGAGTCGATCGGCACCCGTGCCGAGACCGTCGACAAACTCCTCGACGTCATCAACCGACACACCCCGAGCCCGGACAGCCCAACCATCGCCGGTGATCATCCACCGTCGTTGCCCCAATGGGTACTCGACATCGACGACCGAACACTGGTGATCGTCGACGAACACGTCAAACTCGGCAACACCAAACGCCTGCAGCTGCTGCGGTTCCTGTCTGCGCGCGGAGCGACGGTGCGCTGCATCGGCGACGACAAGCAGCTGCCGGCGATCGAAGCCGGTGGCGCCGACGCCGACATGAACGCAGCCTCGCCTGAACAAACCCTGACGCTCTCGCACGTCGTCCGGTTCGCCTCCACGGGCGAAGCGACCGCCTCGATCGGGCTACGCGAGGGCGACCCGTCCGCGCTGGCCTGGTATCTGGACAACGATCGCATCCACGCCGGGCACACCGGATCGGTCTACGACGACACCTACCAAGCCTGGTCCACCGACGACCTCGAAGGTCGCGACACCGTCATGCTTGCACCCACGCACGATGTCGTGACCGCGCTCAACGCCCGCGCCCGCGCCGACCGACTCGCTCGAACCGACACCGAAACCGGTCCAGAAGTCGTCCTCGCAGACGGTCTGTGCGCTTCGGTCGGTGACACCGTGCGCACGCGACGCAACAACCCGAAGCTGCGTTTCGGCGACCACGACTGGGTCCGCAACGGCTACTCCTGGACCGTCACCGACGTCCACACCGACGGTTCACTGACCGTTTCACACCGACACCGCGGCACCAACAGCGACAAAACGGTGCGGCTGCCGGTCGACTATGTGCGCACGCACGTGCGCCTCGGGTACGCGTCGACGATCGATTCCGCGCAAGGAATCACCGCCGACACCTGCCATGTCGCGCTGTCCGGACGCGAATCCCGCCAACAGTTCTACGTCGCGATGACCCGCGGAATCCACGCCAATCACGTCCACATCGTCACCGCGCTCGACGGCGCCGAAGGCGCGATCTACACCGAACCCGCCACCTACCCGCGCACAGCCATCGAAGTCCTGCACCGCGTGATGGCTCGCGACGGTGCACAAAAGTCCGCGCACACCGCCCTCCGCGACGCCCTCGACCCGGCCTCGAGGATCGGTCGCGCGGTCGATATCTACCTCGACACCCTCGGCCTGACTGCCGAACACGCACTCGGCACCGACCGACTCGAAGCCCTCGACCACGCCGCCGACACCGTCTACCCGAACCTCACCGACAGCCCCGCCTATCCGATCCTGCGCCAGCACCTCGCCCTGATCGCGCTCACCGGCACCGACCCCATCGCCGCGCTCCGCACCGCCGCCGCCCAACGCGAACTCGACACCGCCGATGATCCAGCCGCGGTTCTCGACTGGCGCCTGGACCCGACCGGTGCCCATTCCGCAGGCACCGGTCCTTTGGCCTGGACTCCTGGACTCCCGAACCAGACAGTTGATCGTGCTGTCGCCGAACCAGTTCGGGCACGCGAAAAGATCGTGATCGATCTCGCCGCGCAGATCCGCGCCACCGCACAACGCTGGACACCGAGCACCGCACCCGCATGGGCACGACCACTATTGGGCACCAACCCAGCGTTGCTCGGCGAGC
Source organism: Nocardia sp. NPDC058705 (assembly GCF_042749305.1). Taxonomy (NCBI): domain Bacteria; kingdom Bacillati; phylum Actinomycetota; class Actinomycetes; order Mycobacteriales; family Nocardiaceae; genus Nocardia; species Nocardia sp. NPDC058705. Next base: position 26,358 of record NZ_JBHYRN010000021.1, read on the forward strand.
TCGCGGTGTGGCGAGCCGGACTACACGTCCCCGACACCGATACCCGACCGACCGGACCACCCCGCCACATCGACCTCGAACGCCACCACCAACAGCGCCTCGAGCACCGCGTCATCGACGCCTACGGCGATCCGACGCTTCCACGCAACAGGTGGGCCGAGGTCATCGACCGCATCGATCCCCGCATCACCACCGATGCCTACTGGCCCGCTGTCGCTGACAAGATCGACCTCGCAGACCGCGCCGGGCTCGATATCACCACCCTGCTCACCGATGCCGCCGCACACCACCCATTGCCCGACGAGATGCCCGCCGCCGCTCTGTGGGCACGCCTGGAACTCGAGCCCTCCGCTCTCGACACCACCGGAGCCGACCTCCTCCGGCCAGAGTGGCTACCCGACCTGGAAGCAGTTCTCGGCACCCACATGGCCGAACAGATCACCACCGAACCGGCATGGCCACGCGTCGTTGCCGCCGTCGAACGTGCGACCAGCACCTGGACCTCACACGATCTGCTCAGCACCGCCTACGAACTCCTACAAAGCGCCCAACCCGACGACGCCGCACCGCTGCGTCCCGACCAACTCGCCGCCGCCCTGGCCTGGCGCGTCGACGCCCTCCACCACCACACTCCGACACCCCGGCCGACCGCACCCACCGTCGCCGAAACAGGCACAACCGCCACCGATTACGAACAGCCACCGGCGACCGACGCCGCCGAGAACCGCCCACCTTCCATTACAGACAAGGCCACCAGGTCGGACCACACCGAACACCCCACCCGCGACGACACGACCCCCGGGATCGAAGACATCGCACGACTGTTCGCAGCGGGGCGGATCACCGAAGCAGTCGACACGTTCCGACGCTTCAACAACGCACTATCCGAGGAAGAACGCAGCGTCCTGACCGCCGTCGCGGACACCTTGTACCAGAACAGTTTTCCGGTCGCACGTGCTCGACTGCGCTGGGCCGCAGACCAATTCCCGCACCATCGTGAGCTGATCCGAGCGTGCACGCCAACGACCGATCCACACACCTTCCGCCGCGAGACCGGCCCCGATCGTGAACGAACCCGCCCCGCCCTCGACCATCGCGAGCACACCGACCACACGCTCACACCATCCGTGTTCGACCCGATCCAGGCAGCGGGCGACGACGCCTTCGACACCTATCTCGCTGCCGCGGAATCGTCCGAGAGCACTGCATCAGGGACGAGCGAGCGACCTCGAACAGCGGTTGCAGGGTTCCCGATCGACTACGACCTGGCCGCGATGCCCACCATCGCCGGCCTCGCGTGCGTCGACTGCAGCATCGAGCGCCCCCGCAACGCGATCATCCCGGTGCCGCCGCGCCGCTACGACGACGGCCTGTGCCACTCCTGCCGCGACAACGACCGACCAGGAATCCCCGACCACGACCCAACCGACCACATCACGGTGCGATGCGCCCACATCGCCGAAACACACTCTGCACCCGCGGCACTAGCGATGCTGCGCCGAGACTGGCGAGCCCTCGACGCCGCCCGGCGCGCCACCATCGAACAGTGGCTACACGACAACCCGCTCACCGAGCCGCCACTACCAGTGCTCAATTCGCTGCAACGGCTCACCGATCACGAACTCGTCGAAGCGATCGAAGGCCTGCAGCAACGACTCGGAAACATCGCCACCGAGGCCGACTTCTTCGCACCCATCCGACACGATGAAGTCGACATCGAACCTGATCCGGCCGTGCCCGACCACCAACACGCGGCCGACCGCGCACAACAAACCGCGCGACAGTGCGCCAACGAACTCGACATTGCCATCCGTCGACTTCACTCCGCCTCGGTTGCACTCGACAGCGCGCGCGACGAATTCGATGCGCTCTCGGTTGCACGGCGTCGCCAGCGCAAGACCCTGCAAGAACACATCAACACCTTGACCGGTGAACATCGCCAACACGCCGAAGCACACCAACATGCCCGCGCCGCCGCGCGCGCAGCCAACCGCACTGCCAACGAACTGGCAGCCCGCGCCGAACACATCGCAATCGAAGACGAACATCGCCGCCTCGCCGATCATGCCCGAGCCAACGACAACGACGGTGCAGCACGCGACGCAGCTGTCGAAGCGCTACAGCAGACCATCAGTTCCGAACTCGCCGACCACCGTGAAGAACATGAGAGGCGACACGCGCTGACGCCCTCGCAACGGCATCAGGAGGAGCGTGCACGCCTCGAATTCACCCTGAGGGCCGAGTATTTCGATCGCGAGGAGTATCTCAACCTGGAGGTCAACCCACAGATTCGACGAACAGGCCTGGGTCCATAGGCGACCGATCTGACAGCGGACGGACCTATTCACTTCGTGTGCGCCAAATACCGCCGGGGGACCCACCAATGCGTCAACCGACTAGAAGATCGAACGGTGCCGGTCATCGGCATATACAGCGCGGCGAAAGCCACAGCAGGTTGCGGAATACTGATTTCGTCGATCGGGCGTCCGCGTTGTACTCTGGAGCCCTTGCCTTCGCACGGTGAGGTCACGGAAGTAGACCCGCCCATGTCATTCAACCCCGGCCAGCCTGTCGCGACGGACCCCGGCCTGTTCCCCATTCCGGTGGGGCCGGCGCGTCGAAAGGTCATCCAGAAGTACCGTGCATTGGCCGAAGCGATTGGCCGCACGTGGACCGCGACGGTCAGAAGTGATGTCGCCCTGCACCCAGGGAGCAGGTTCGACATCGATTGCGAGCAGGTCGTGATCGACGCGGCCAACGCACTGGTCATCGCCCGCACCATCGACCAGGAGTTCGAGGGTCTCCTGGCTCCGAACGATCAAGAGGCCTACAAGAAATTCCGCGACGATGACACGGACGGACGAATTGTGCGTGGGCTGACGCTGATTCGCAATGCCGACACCCACGCGGATTCGGTGATCGAGATGGATTCGAATCGAGTGGTCGGCGGCGCAGGTGGCTGGCGGGTCTTCCCGGTCTGGAAGGAGCACGCCGATCTGCCCGTCGAAATTCAGAATCTCCATCGCACCGCTTCTGGCGTACACAAACGCTACCGAGACTGGGTCGCGGGCAGACTGGTGGTGGAAACCTTGCTGGACGTCATGCGTTTCTTCGATCGGTGCGATCCGTCACTGGCGCGTCGCTCGGAATCGGGAGACCTCCAGGGCTTTCCGCTCATCGAGATGGGAGCTCAAGGGTATGACTGTCTCCATCCGTACTGGCTGCGGGAAAACGAGCTCAGCGAACAATTGTTGGATCGCTTCATGGCCATGGCGCCGACTGGGGTCGGTCGTCGGATCCACCGCGCCGTACCTCGCATCGACACAACCTTGCTCGTGGGCGTTACCGTGCTGAGCCACTACAGGATGTCGTTCATCGAGTCGGCCGAACAGGTGGCTCGCGATATCGCGGGAGGGTACGTCTACACAGCAGCGACGAATGACGGCGACGTTCCTGTGATGCTATGCGACGGAGTGCTGATGCTTGGAGTAACCGCCCTTGCCCAGGCCGACCTGGCCGCGATCAGCGACGAAGGGGCACTCGCCCAAGACGGCACCGACGACGACATCTGCGCCTCCTGGGAGGCGCAGATGTCCGACGCATTCTGGTACCGCGAGCATCGACGCCCGGCTTTGTGATAAGCAGTGGAACTTAGCTGGTTGGGGCAGGTCACGCTGTCACCGGATCGTGCAGCAGTCCCATGCCGGAGACAACAGCGCGTCGTCGGGCGGCGCCGCGAGTCGCGCAGGGCCTTCGATAAGATGTTGCTCGGTGTATTGAATCCGCGCTGCGGGTGCGCCCACAAGTATTTGAACCCCTGGTTGTGCGGGGGTGTTGGTTCGGGTCTTTCGGTGTTCACATCGCTACCAAAGTGCCTCGCATCGCCCGATCACGTCGGCGTAGGCACGGATCCTGTCGAAGTCGGCATTCCGGAACATCTCGGTCTCGCGGCTGTGGACGGGTCTGCCATCTCGCGCTCGTGGATAGGACAAGTGCGCTCCGTCGCACAACTGACGGGCGTAAGTTTTCACTAAAGTTTCGGCCCGGCTCAGATCCTCCGACGCCATGGTCGCGGTCTTCCACTCCCGCTCGACAGTGAGCCGGTGACGCTCAGAAATCTGCCTGTGCAGCGCAGTGCGGCGTCGAGTCCACCACTTCGTGGTTTTGCCTACCTTGACCCAGTCGCCGGTCAACCCCAGCACATACACGCATCCAAAAGAACCATCTTCGGGATACTCGGCCTCGCCGGTCGCGTCATAGTCGAGTAACCAACGCTCGTACTTCCAATCCAGATAATCCGGAACCAGTCGTACTTCCGCGTTCGCCAGCTGGTTTAGAACCGCGCTGAATTTGCCATGCTCGTCGATCCTGCCATTCGGGCCGGGCGTGGCGCTCATTCCACAGTGCCCAAACAGTGGTTTGGGCACGTCGAACCGGTCTCGCGCTCGGGTAGATAGCCATCCATGACGGCAAATGCGCTGAATTCGATGTTGAGTGGCGCATCGCACTGGACACAGTTGCGTCCAGAAAGCGTTGTAATCCGAACTGTCCGTGTCATGGCATGAGAGTACGTCCGGACACTGACAGCGATGCCTACGGCATGGCGGACCAGGGAGGGGCGTGGCGGAAAGGGCTTCGTTGTCCGGCCTCGGTTGGTCGCGATGGTTCGAGTGCGCGTCGCTCACGGATGTTGTTCGCCCAGAACCGATCTAGGCACCTCTGTGTCGGGGGCGTGCACCGACTCAATGGCTGGTCAGCAGGCGGCGACCGTTGCGGCGGTGAGCAGCACCACGCTTGTCGGTGGTGGTTGCTAACGTTGCTGCTGTGATCAGGCGGTTCTACCCGCGGGCATGCAAGCATCTCGAGGCGGCGCGAGCGCGCGATTCCGAGATGGCCGCACTCTGGAAGTCGCTCCTCGATGGGCCGTTCCTCGACGACGAGGTCGTGATCGATCCCGATCACACCGGGCGAATCGTCATTTATGCGGACTGGCCAGCTGATAGCCGAATGCGGCTGACGGAGCTGTTCCGGCACTGCGTCGATGAACTTTGGGGATGTCTGGACTCGCTGGTGACCGAGTCGGTCGAACAGTTCAGCGTCCTGCATCGTCCTCGAAATCCACAGCAGCCTCGATACTTTCCCATTGCCGACTCTGCCGAGGGACTGGAAGCGTTACTGGCCGAGTCCTGTCTCGACGGTGTCCCTATGCGCCAGGTCCAGCTCATACGTGATTGCCAACCCTTTCTCGGGCCATCCGAACACGCGATTGTCAGCAGGTTCCGCACAGCGCTGGGTCAGCTTCTGGAATGGGACCACCACCTGGAGTCGGGTGTTCAACTCCGTGCCTGGACGACCCCAGTTTTGCCCGAGCTCCGGACCCAAAGCCCGGTGAGGGTCGCGGATTTCACTGTTTCCGAACCTGGCGAACTGATCGATGAGCGCGTTGTCGCAACCTTCCGGCTCGAGAACTACGACTCGGTCGACAGCGTGGCTGCCCGGTCCCGGACGATCGTCGACTTGTGCCTGCCCGAGGGATTTTCACCAGCCGACCACGACGACAGCTTCCACCAACGGCTCAACGAGGTCTTCGACGCCGTCAAGTACGTCTGTGCCTACTTTGCGCACTTGTCCGAAGAGGCCGAGCACCCTCGACAAGTCCTGCTGGGAAGCCGCGCGCAACCACGAGCAAGCTGGTACGACGCAACACAGTCGCCCTGGCAGTGGAGCGCCGAAGAGCTGACGGCGGTTGCGGAATCAGACTTCGGCGTGGGGCGAGTCGCCAATGAAACCGATGACCTCATCCTTGTTGTCGACACAGGCGACGGAACTTTCGAGCGCGTCATCCCGCGGGTTTCACCGGTGCGTGCCCATCCACAGGTCGGAATCGCCGCCGAAGCAGCCATACGCGATGCCGCTGCAACCTGGGGACTCCCAGACTTCGTGACGGTGCCTAGCGTCGAACGCAAAGGTAAGGGCGTCCGCGAAATCAGTGACGGCCTGCTCGTCGTCGGTAAACACGGAGTCATCGTCCAGTCCAAGGCCCGCGAGACTGAGCCCGGTTCGTTCGAGCGGGAAAGGTCATGGATCGACAAGAAGATTCGAGAAGCCACCGGCCAAGTCAAGGGCACTGCTCGGCGGTTGTCGCGTGAAGCGACACTGATGAAGAACGGTCGCGGTCGCACCGTTCGAATCGACGGTCCTGTCATCGACTGGGTCGGTGTCGTCGTCATCGAACATCCAACCCCGCCGTCGAGTCATCCCATTCCCGCGGTCGACTGCGCCGTTCCTGTGATCGTGTTGCTGCGGCGCGACTGGGAGTTTCTGTTCGACCAGCTCCGTTCGACCTACGCGGTGGTCAGCTACCTGCATCGCGTAGGTGAATCGGCCGAGATCCTCGGAACCGAGCCCGAACGGTACTACGAACTCGCGCGAGCAGATCGAGACGCGGCACCTACCGTCGTTGATCCACACCTGATCGGACCTGGGGTGCGGCAGTCGCTCCCATTGCTGCCGACAGCCCCTGCTGGCAGCGACGACGACGAAGCTCACGGCATGGTGCGCATCATGCTAGAAGACATCGCCACCAGCGCATTCGATGCCGACCGCATCGACGTTCTACAAAACGTCCTTGCCTCGATCGATAGTCTGCCGGTCGGCTATCGCACCGAACTCGGTCGGCTTCTGCGCGATGAACTGGCCGCCGCCCGAACCGTAGCTGACGGCGCGATCAGCTGGAGGTCTCGGATCTTCGCAGGAATGCCCGACGAGACCCAACTCGGTTTCGCTGTCTGTTCCGTACTGACTGAGGAAACACGCGCCAGCTTCATTGCCTGGCTGGAGCTTCGTCACCACGAGCGATGTGAGCGACTCAGCACCTACGAGCTGGTCTCAATCGGCGTCCTGCTCACGCCACGTGCAGACAGCTACCGCGAGTGGGACACCACAATGAGTGCAATACATGGCGATCTTGAGCTCACTGAGAATGAGTTGCGCCTGTACCAGTCGGTTTGGAATACCCGGGACGCGGAGAACTAGTCCTTGCTGTCTCGGGTCGTTCGCCTGGCTTCCATCCTGGAGGAGCCTCGGCGTCCAGGACTACGACCGAGCGCGGCTCAGTTCCTTCAATGCCGCGTCCCAAGGCACCGTGCCGAGCCCCCCGTCGATATGGACGAAGCGCACGCCCCACTCGGACAGTTTTTTCACCGCCTCGCGGATCGCGGGGAACGCCATCTGCTCGGGTTTTGCATGTGGCACCGCCACGACCGGACGACCTCCGCCGACAGCCTCGACCAGCATCGCTAAAGGAAGTGTGTCGCCGATCCCGCAAGCCCATTTGGCCAATGAGTTCGACGTGATCGGCGCGACGATCAGTGCATCAGCCGGAGGCAAGAGGTCTACGGTCCCTGGTTCCTTGAACTGTGAGCGCACAGGATGCCCGGTCTCGGCCGCAAGTGCCGAGACGTCGATGAACCGAGCGCCGTTGGGCGACGCGACCACGCACACGTCCCATCCGTCGGCCTGCGCCAGCCTGACCAACTCACCGACATCGCTCGCCGGGGTAGCACCTGTCACGATCGCGTACAACACCGGAGTTCGCTCAGCCATAGCCCCATCGTCGCAGGCGTCGGGAAGATCGGCACTGCTAGGCCGGAACCACGCCCACTCGTTGTGCCAGCCGACCCAAGTCGCCAGTAGTCAGGTCACGCCGCGCTTTGCGCATCATGTGCCCGACGAGCTCTCGAACATGGGTCATATTCCGAACCTGCTGTGGTGCAGTATGTTCTGCCCGCAGAAGGGCGTTTATCGAGGCTGGATAGTTTCGTTTCATCGATTGCGCGCGACCGACTTCGACGAAGTACTGCGCGGTCCGCCCCGCAGTTGGCAATGTGTGGGGATCGAGCTGGCGCGCCATGTGCAGCACGGTATCGGGGTCACGTACTTCCATTGCTGCCGACATCCTCCAGAGCGCGACGTTCGGGGGGCCGAACGTCGGATTCCCCAGAATCGATGGCGCCCCTGATGCTGGCGCCGTGTCCAGTCGTGTTGCTTGGTCGGCAGCCTCGTCCAGGTGCGTTTGCGGGTTGCCGCCGCTGGCTGCGGTCACTAGTGATGCCTGCAGGTGCAGCATGCCGAGTGTCTGTACTTCGCCGACGGTCCGAGCAGTCGATGCCATTCTTTTGGCCGTGTCCTCAGCACAATCCAACGCTGCTTTCAACGCTCCGGGGCGGGAGAGCAGGACCTGGCTGCGGGCGAATGTCGCCGCCGCATGCCCTGGTCGGCTATCGATCATCTGGGATGCGCGTTCAGCTTCCTGCGCCGCCGACCATGCCACAGCCGTGTAGCCGCGGGCTCGCATAGCGATCGACGTACTGAACGCGACCTGAGCCAGCGCGTCCCACGCTGCGTATTGGTCGGCCGTAGATCCGTCGCGTGTTTGCCGATACAGGTCGGTGAGCAGCGCGGGCAACATTGGCGCGAGGGTGGCGTACTCGCATTCCATCTGCAGTCGAGCGGCGTGTTTGCTCGCTGCGACGAGAAAGTCGGCACGGCGCGTCGGGGCCGTGTCGGTGACGTTTCCTGCGGTCCAGAACGCCGTTTCGATATCCGGCACTGCAGCATGAAAATCTGTGACGGGTGTGCCGAGGCGTTCGTGTTCGTGCCCGGTGAGGTCGCCGATGTCGACCGACAGCGCTGCGGCGAGCGCGTGTAGAAGCTTGCGGGAATCGACGGGTCGTTCGCCTGCCTCATATTTCGCGATGGCTCCACGGCTGACACCGACGCGATCGGCAAGAACCTGTTGGGTGATTCCGCGGCGAGCACGGATCGCACGGACTTGCCGACCGACGAACATGTCGCCGTGAGCGATTCCGGTCATCTACTGCTCCCATTCGTGTACGCGAGCGATCAGCATCGCTTTGCCCCGTTGTGCCCGTGTCCCGCAGTGGGACAAAGGTCGTCGCCGACTAGCTCACTCTCAACTGATGCCACCACCATCGATAGCGATGATCGGAATACGCGCATATCGCTCATCCCGTATTTCACACGCAGACAACGGCTTCCAGCCGATCACCCACCTTGGGGGCACCGGCAGTTCCTACGGCAATCAACCCGAACCCCCTCCAGTATCTAGCCATAGTCCGGGATCTGTCGATGTTTGCCTCACCGTGCATGAACTGCCGACCGGATACCAGCTGATCTCCGCCTTCCGTGGAGCATTCGGCCACCTGCCAGGTGACCACCTCATCGCACGCTGGGCTCAAGCGTTCGCGCATTTGCACCGGTGCCGCCATATAAACCCCGCAAACATTGCCCGAATCGATACGCGCAGAGCTGAACTCGCCGAATTGGTCGATGCCTGGGTTGCGAACCATTCCAGGCTGCCCGACCGCGACTACGGCACAGCGCTCGATGAACTCGCCGCCGCGTACATCGGCTTCGAAGCGAAGTTCCACGCGAGCGCACCCGTCGACTTCGACGACCTGCACCGAGCGTGGACCACCGTCGCTGACCACGTCATCGCCTGGGGCGACCTTCGGACCGGCCAGGCAGCCGTGCCGTGGCCGCTGCAGCGCCCATCCGCCGATTGAAAGGTGAACTACCATGCTCGATCTCGACTACCCGACTGACCCACAGTTCCTCGAAACCTGCACACGCGAGGGAATCGAAGCCACCGAAGCCGCGGCCGCCATCGCGGAAGGCACCCTGGTATTCCTGCGTTCCAACGATTCTCGCCATCACAAGGACTTCGTCCCGATCTTCGTCGGCGCGGGTACCCGGCGGAAAGTCACGGCGCTGATCGGCTTGGGACCCAAGGACACCAACCGCGACGCGATTGTCGACAGCATGTCGGTGATTCTGGCCGCCAAACCTGACGCGGTGATCGACCTGACCACGAACCCCGAGGGCATCGCACTGCGCCGCGAGCTGAAGGAAGTGGTGGGGATTCCGTTGGGCTGCTGCCTGACTTACGACCTGTTCGCCCAGCCCCGCAAGAAGCTCGGTCGCGCCGAGTTCCTCGAACGGTTCGAACTCGGACTGGACTCCGGTGTCGACTTCGCGCTGATCCACGCCGGGATCAACCCGGAGTTAGCGCGAATGAGTGAGCAGTCGACACGGATCATGCCCACCACTTCCCGCGGCGGCGGACTGATCGCCCGCTACATGCGGATGCACAACACCGAATCTCCGTTGCACGAGTACTTCGACGGCATCCTCGAGATCTGCCGACGCCGCGGCGTGGTGCTCGACCTCGGCGATATCTTCCGCCCCGGCGCCACAGCCGACGCCGGTGACGACCTGAAATGGCGCGAGATCGAGTTGTTGGCCGTGCTGCGCCGCCAAGCGCTCAACGCCGGCGTCCAAGTTCTGTGCGAAACCGGCGGCCACATCCCGCTGCACCGCATCGCCGAAATCATCCCCGCCTACAAGAAGGCACTCGGTGGCGCGCCGCTGTGGCTGGCAGGCCCGATGGTCATCGACAACGCTGTCACTCTCGACTCGATCGTCAACACGATCGGCGTTGCCACTGCTGGGCAGCACGGCGGAGACATGTTTGCCTCCATCACTCAGGTCGAGCACTACCTGATGCCCACCGGACCCGACACCGCCGAAGCCGTCCGCAACGTCAAAGTCGCCATCACCGCGCTCGAACTGGGCCGCGGCAACACCGACGAAGCAGCCCGCCAGCGAGCCATCTCCGTGGCCCGGCGCGCGAACAACTGGGACGTACAAGCCACCCACGCGCTCTACCCACGGTTGGCCGGCAACGCCTTCATCAACGCCGGATTGAAAACCGGTGCACCATGCACGATCTGCGGATCGCTGTGCCCACACCTGACAGCCAAAAAGGACAACGAAGAAACTCCTGTGCCCGCCAGTACGGCTTCATCGTCGATCACTGCCGTGAAGGGCTGACCAATGACCGCGACCGCTCCCCAGCCAACCGGCACCATAGCCTCCTTGGCCGCCATGATCACCCGGCGTCTCCCCGACACTGCGGACCTGACGACGGTTGCAACCCGTTTGGCCGGTGACCTGGTCGCCCTCGGCGATCACGTGCCCGACACCGACTGGCTCATCCTGGGTGGATCGTTGGCGCGCGGCGAACCGAGCTGGATTCGCTTTCACCAAGATCAGCGCCAGCTCATCAGCGATCTCGACCTGCTCTATGTCTCCTCTGGGGAGACACCGACAACGCTCATATCCCAATTGCGTACGGACGCCGAAAAGCGCTTTCCCACTGTTGATTTGATGACGCTGCCGCTGCGCGACTATCGCACAGTCACAACGTCACTGGGCTACGACTTCAAGAACCTCGGCGTCCCATTGACTCCGCACGGCCTGCCAGAGCACAACTCCGTCCGGCTCGACGACCGCGACGCCTACGAGATCCTGCTGTATTACATCCAGGCGTACTACTGGCATCGACTCAACTACAGGTGGCAGACCGGCCTGGACTCCATCCAATTCCACCTGCTGGTGAACCGACTGTGCATGAAAGTTTTGCGTTCGACGGCGATGCTGGAACGCGGCGCCTACGCCCACCACGACTTCGACCGCATGGCCCCACACCTCGCCGAACAGATGCGCGCTGAACTGGCCTGGCGCGCAGATCCGCGGCAGCCTCCGTTGGAGCCTTCCCGCTTCTGGGGCTACGTGCACGACGCCTTCCGTCGCTTCGATTTCGCCTTCGGTGGTCCACGCCCAGATGCAGTACGACTGAGCAGATACGCCAACACCAGCAGCGGTCAGATCATCGCCCGCCATCAAAAGCGCGTCAGCGAATTGGCGCGTGAGGTTGCCGCTGCATGGGTCTCGAACCCGCGCCTGGACAAGATCGGTACCGTGGAGCGCGCAACTTGGTCACGAGTCACCGGCTGGGCAGGAACGCAGCAACAGCCGGGCCCCGCCTCCTACTTCGCCAAGCACCGACGCGAAATCCACGACCACCTCCTCGCTATGAAAGTGCAGGTCGCTGCATGAAGATCCTCGTCACCGGCGGCGCAGGCTACGTCGGCGCCACCGTGACCCGGCTCCTCCTCGACGTCGGGCATCAAGTCGAGGTTGTCGATGACCTCTCCCGCAACGACAACCGCCAGATTCCCGCCGAAGCACGGTTTCACCAGCTTCGCGTCCACGACATCGCCGCCGTCCTCACTCCGGCCGCCGGGTTCGATGCCGTGTTGCACTTCGCCGGACTGATCGCGGCAGGTGAATCGATGAATCACCCGGAATGGCACTGGGACAACAACACCCGCGCATCGCTCGCGCTGCTCGATGCCATCCGAGGCGCCGGGGTACCGCGACTGGTGTTTTCCTCCACCGCTGCGGTCTACGGCGAACCCGACCAAGTCCCAATCACCGAGAACGCCTCGACGAACCCGGTGAACACCTACGGCGACACCAAGCTCACCGTCGACCGGGCGATTGCGTCGATCACCCGTGCCAGTGATCTCGGTGCTGTCAGCTTGCGCTACTTCAACGTAGCCGGTGCGCATACCTGCGCTGACGGGTCGATGATCGGTGAACGCCACACTCCCGAAACGCATCTCATTCCATTGGCGCTGGAAGCCGCCGCAGGTTTGCGTGACAAGTTCAGCCTGTTCGGCGACGACTACCCGACTCCTGACGGCACCTGCATTCGCGACTACATTCACGTCACCGACCTTGCGCAGGCGCATCTACTGGCGCTCGATTCCATCAGCCCCGGCGAACACCGAATCTATAACCTGGGCAACGGAATCGGCTTCTCCAACAAGCAAGTAGTCGACGCTGTCCGGCAGGTCACTTCCGCCGAGTTCAATGTGGAGACAGCACCACGCCGACCTGGCGATCCAGCTGTGCTGTATGCCTCCTCCGAGCTGGCACGGCGTGAACTCGGATGGACACCGACGAAACCCGGCATCATCGACATCGTTGGGGATGCTTGGAAATTCCATCAGTCTGCCGCCAGATAACTGATACCAACTGGCGGCGGCGCGAAGCGCAGTCGGAAAGCTGCCCACCGACGTGGCGGATATTCTCTGGGAATGAGTGAGTCTGCGGCAGACCCCTCTGCCTGCGATGATTCGGAGTCGTTGCGGATGGCACGGCGCTATCTGGGTCGGTCGGTGGAGCTCACCATCGACCGACCCTATGGCAGCACCCACCCCGTTCACGGATTCCGCTACGACGCGAACTACGGCTACGTCCCTGGCACCGCGGCACCCGACGGCGAAGAACTCGACGGCTACTACCTTGGTGCAATACAGCCCATGCGGACTGCGCAAGGTACTTGCATCGCGATCGTGCATCGCATCGGCGATGACGACGACAAACTCGTCGTGGTTCCAGCCGGAACCCAACTCGACGACGCTCAGATCGCGGCAGCGGTCGAGTTTCAAGAGATCCCCGGCAGATACGAGATCCTGAGGCGCTGATACCCCGTGACATGCCGGAGCATGTCTGGCCCGGGCTGCTGGCTTCACCCCAGGAAGCCTGGCCAGCGACCTGCTACGCCGAAATCCATCCGGGCAACGAGCCAATTTTCAAGTCCCTGAACAAGATTCGTGGAGCCCGCGCCGTTGGCACGGTGGTTCGGGTGGACATCTGCGGAGCCATCTCATATGGCCGAGGCACCGCTGAAAATCGCCCGCGTTGACGTTTTGGATCCGGCGATTCGAGAGCCGAGTCGGTTCCAGCAAATTCTTGTGGCGAAATTTCTGCTTTTGGGGTTCCATGGAATGGGAAGAGTCATCGGCCGGGCCTGACTTTGAGGCGCGCAATGAACAACGACCGACAGCAAGACTCTTTCGATCCCGCCCGCCGCTTGCACTGTGCGGGCTATCCACCTGATACGCCGAAACGGCCCCGGCCGCACCTCGCCATTCTGAACGGACCGACGCGAGGTGAGGTTCAATGACCAGCGATGAGGTCTGGCTGACCACCGACGAAGTCGCCGCACGGCTGAAGGTTCCGCCAAAGACATTGGCTACGTGGGCATCTGCCAACCGCGGACCACGATTCGCCAAGATCGGTCGGTACCGCCGCTACCTACTGCGTGATGTTCAGCGATGGGAGCAGGCGCAACTCGAGGCTGCCCGACGCGAGCAACCACCGAACACTCCTGCCTGACGGCCAACTGCCGCGCCCACAGGCACACCTCTCCGGACGGGTGTGCCGAATTCGGCTTGTCCCCGGCCCGCCATGCCCGCATTCCCGTTGAAGGGAGGACACATCGATGCCACGCCAATCACTCCCCATCGGCACCTACGGCAAGATCAAATCCACCCGGCAGCGCAACGGCAGCTGGCGAGCAACGACGCGCTACCGCGACGAGGACGGCATCAGCCGGCCCGTCGACCGCTTCGGTGCCACCAAGGGGCAAGCCGAGGGTGCACTCCGCCGCGCACTGGCAGACCGGAAGCACTCGCAGGGCAAGCTCATCACCCGCGAGACGACACTGACCGAACTCGCCGACCTGTGGCTTGCCGAGAAGGCCGTCCAAGATGGCATCACGCCGCAGTCGCTGGATCTCTACCGTCGCGAGATCGAGGTCTCGACCGACAAACGGGCCAAACCTGACGCGGTCAAGATCAAATCTTCGCTGGGCGGGCTGCGGGTCTGGGAGGCCACGACATCGCGACTGGATGCCCACATCAAGCGCATCGCGCTCGACGGTCATCGGGAGAAGGCACGGCGCCAGCGCGTCATCCTGTCGGAAATGATGGGCATGGCGGTTCGTCACGACGCGATCGACCGCAACCCCGTCCGCGAGGTGGCGGACCTGCCCCGCAAACGTGCCAAACCGCGTGCCGCCGATATCGAGGTTCTCTACGAGCTGCGCCAGCACCTCGACGAGTGGGTAAAAGGTGCTCCACTCGATGGGTCGCCCGGGTACACCTACGGGCCCAAACGCAACCAACGAGTCCTCGATGTCGTCGACGTCGAACTCGGGACCGGCCCGCGGCCAGGAGAAGCGTTGGCATTGATTTGGTCCGATGTCGATCTCGAGGCCATGCCACCGCGGGTCACTTTCTCGGGCACCATCGTTCGTATCAAGGGCAAAGGGTTGATCCGCCAGCCTCGAACGAAATCCGACTCGGGCTATCGCACCGTGTTGATCCCGCCGTTCGTCGTGGAGACCTTGCGCCGGGTGCAAGCCGAAGCCACTCCCAACGAGCTGGATTTGGTCTTCCCGAACCGCGACGGCGGTATCTGGGACCCGAACAACTTCAACCGCCTCTGGAAGCAGGCGAGGGGAGACAAGTTCGCCTGGATCACCGCCAAGACCTTCCGCAAGACGGTCGCCACGATGATCGCGACCGTGCACAGTCCGGAGGATGCGGCCCGCCAACTCGGCCACGCAGGCGATGCGGTGACCCGCCGCCACTACATCGATCAACCGACGCAGGCACCCGACTTCACCGCCACTTTGGAGCGACTGAAACGGTGAAAAGATGTTGTTTTCGTGTAGTGAGGGGTCAGAATAGTCAAAAACCAGGGTCAAACGGTGACGTTTGCCCTGGTAGATGCTCCCCCATCTGGACTCGAACCAGAAACCTGCCGATTAACAGTCGGCTGCTCTGCCAATTGAGCTATAGGGGATTGCCCTGGGTGGTTGGACTCAGGCGGTCTGCCTTGGCGGGCTGACCGAGATGAAACTTTAGCGCATCGTGTCGCGGGAACCCAAATCGGGGCGCTACCTGCGGACATGTGGCGTATAACGATGTGTCGTCGAACGGTGGCCGGATCGACACGGGTGGGGCGGCTGGGGCAGGATAGAGCCCGCACACAGACGTGGGAGGAGCTCCAGGAGATGCTGCGGTTGATCATCGGCGTAGCGGCCGGTTATGTGCTTGGCACGAAGGCCGGTCGGGCGCGCTACGAGCAGATCACTGCGGCCTCGCGGGCGGTCGCGGGCAGTCCGGTGACGAAGAAGCTGGTGTCGGTGAGTCGGCAGAAGCTGTCGGACAAGTTGAGCACCCAGCCCAAGCTGGAGCCGATGGAGCCGATCGACGAGCGCACCACCGTCTTGATCCCGCACAACCAGCTCCGTCGCTGAGTCGAATTCATCTACACCACAGATGTTTTCACCATGGCATCCCGCACTGGTGATCAGCCCGGCGCGGTCGATGTAGCGATAGTCTGACGCTATGTATGGACACAGAAGTGCCGCTTTGTTCGCAAGCGTGGCCGTGGTTGCGGTGATGGCGACCGGGTGTTCGAACTCCGACACCGCTGACGGCGAGTCCTCGCCCAGCACCACCACGTCGGTCGCGGCCGCGAAACCGACCGGCACGCCTATCGGCACGGCGACGATGCAGGTGTCAGGTGGCGCGGGTCCGGTGACGATCCGCTACTCGATCAACGGCGCGGCCGAGCAGACCGAGACCGATGTGACATTGCCCTGGTCGAAGGAATATCCGGTCTATGACCAGGTGCAGTCCGCGGTCAGTGCCAAGGGCGCGGCGGCTTGCAGCATCACTATGAAGGGGATGTTGGTGGCGATGAAGCACGAAGCCGATCCGACGTGCACTTTCTCCTACTACGGGTAGCCGGTTCGCGGCCACTCGGTCGGCGAGTGTCGGTGGTGGGCCGGTACTCCACTAGGCTCGGCGAAACTACCGCTCACCTGAACCGATACACGGGGGAACCCTATGACCGATCCGAACACCGTCGGCGCCGCACCGGTGCCGTTGTTCAGCGCCCCGATTCACAGTGAGGCGAAGGCGGATCCCGGCGAGCCCGTCCCCGGAAACCTGTTTCCGACCTTCTTGACCGCCGCCGGAGACGAAGACCCCACCAACTGAGGAGAATCCGACCTTCGGCGAGGACGAGTCGGGGGCGGATAACCTGGGGCGCAGCCACATGGGTGCGAAGGAGTGGTGATGGAGTTCGAGCCGGGGGCGGTCCTTGCGGGATACCGCATCGAACGCAGGCTCGGCGGTGGGGGAATGGGTGCGGTCTATCTGGCCCAGCATCCACGACTTCCGCGCCGGGACGCGCTGAAGGTGCTCGATGCGCGACTGGCGGTGGAACCGACATTTCGGGCGCGGTTCGAGCGTGAAGCCGACCTGGCCGCCCGGCTGCGGCACCCGAATGTGGTGCAGATCTTCGATCGCGGGGTCGACGATGATCGACTGTGGATCGCGATGCAGTTCGTGGACGGGCTCGACGCCGCGCAGTTGCTGCGCCAGGGGCTGTCGGTGCTCACGCCGGAGCGCGCGGTGCGCATCGTCGCCGAGGCGGCGCGGGGACTGGACTACGCGCATCGACAGGGGCTGTTGCATCGCGACATCAAACCGGCGAACCTGCTGATCGCGCGCGCCGACGACGGCACCGACGAGGTGCTGGTCACCGACTTCGGAATCGCTCGAAGTATGGGCGAGACAACAAGTCTCACGTCCGCGGGCTCGGTGCTCGGCACCCTCGCCTATGCGGCGCCCGAACAACTGGAGGGTCATCCGCTCGACGTGCACACCGATGTGTACGCCCTCGGTGGCACCCTCTATGAACTGCTCACCGGGTTCGTCCCGTTCCAGCGGGAGAGCGCGGCCGCGTTGATCAGCGCGCATCTGATCGAACCGCCGCCGCGCCCGTCGGCCGGTAATCCGGCGCTGCCGATTGCCCTGGACGCGGTGATCGCGCGGGCGATGGCGAAGAAGCCCGACGATCGGTACGCCAGCTGCGGTGAACTCGCCGACGCGGCGGTCGCGGCGCTCACCGGCAGGCCGGTGGTGTCGGATACCGCTGTGCTGCTGCGTGATCCGACTCCACCCTCGCGAACACGAAAAATCCTGGCGGGGGTCGCTGCCGCGGCAGTGGTGGCCGGGGTGACCGGGTTCGCCGTGCTCACCGCCAAAGATCGGGTCGGGTCGGACGCGCCGATGACCATGCCGAGCATCGAGATCGGTGCGGTCCCTGAGAGTCCGAAGGCGGCGACGGTCCTACGCCCTTGGCTCGACGATGTTCTCGCCGGTGACACGAGCGCGTTGATCCGCAAGTGCTGGACCCAGTCACCCGCCGAGATCCCCACGATGTACGGCGACGTCGAGCAGATCACCGATGCGGTGCGCCGCGCAGGCACCCTCGGTCGGTTCGGCCCGTTCTGGGAGAATGACGAACTCCGGGTGAGCTTGCGCCCCAGCGAGTTACGGTCCTTCTACGGCTGCCCGATCGTCAGCGAGCGATCGGCGACCGGGCTCACCGACGAGCAGGCCCGCTACACCGTCGAACGCTATCTGAGCCGGGTTGTCGGCGATCCGGTGAACCCGGCCGATGTGGAACCGGACTACCCGCTGCTGTGTAGCGGTGCGCAGCCCGGCACCGTGCTGTCCGGGGTGCGTCGCTTCGAGGACAAGGCGCTCACGGTCCGCGCCGGGTCGACAGTGACCGTCAGCGCACCGGTGACCGGTGTCGACGGTGCGAAGAAGACGGTCGACTTCGCTCTCGACCAGGCCGCGAACGGCTACTGCATCTCCCGGATCGCATGAGCCTCACGGCACTGCGAGTGCCCGCGCTTGTCGGCTGATGAGAGTGCCGAAAAGCGCCGCGAGCGGGGTCATCAACACCGCGTAGACGGCGGCGGGGACGGCGATGCGGGAGCTGTCGAGCACGCTGATGGCCAGGGTGATCGCGATGGCGCTGTTGTGGACACCGATCTCCATCGACGACGCAATCGCCTGCGGTGTCGCGATCCCGAACGCGCGTGGCACGAGGTAGCCGGTGGTGAGGCTGATCAGGCAGAACAGCGCGGTGATCGCGCCGACGTCGAAGAGGTAGCCGCTCAGTGCCGCTCGGTCGGCGATCATGGTGGCGATCACGATCGTGGCGAGGATCGCGATCGAGGCGATGCGAACAGGTAGGTCCATCTTCGACGCGAATTCCGGTGCGCGACGCCGTACCTGCATGCCGATCAGGACCGGGATCAACACGATCGCGATCACCTGCACCGTCTTGCCGAACTGCAGGCCCAGAGTGGCTGCCTCGTCGCGGGCGAACTGGTGGATCGCGAAGTTGGTGACCAGCGGGACGGTCACCACGCACAGCACCGAATTGACCGCTGTCAGCGTGACATTGAGCGCTACGTCCCCGCGGAACAGGTGGCTGAACAGGTTTGCGGTGGCGCCGCCGGGCGAGGCGGCGAGCAGCATCATGCCCACCGCGAGCAGCGGCTGCAGATCGAACAGCTTCACCAGGCCGAACGCAACCACGGGCAGCAGGATCACCTGGCAGGTCAGGGCGACCGCGACCGCTTTCGGAGCTCGCAGCACCCGGGTGAAATCGGCTGCGGTGAGCGATAGTCCGAGGCCGAACATGATCACGGCAAGGGCCGGAGGCAGGGCTGTGGAGACAAGGGAGGAGTTCATAGACCACCGATCGTCGGGAAATCACCCTAACCAAAGGCACTGCCCGCGCGTGGGGCGAATGCGCACCGGAATCGGTGTGGGAAGGTGGCTGGGTGCGACAGTGGCGGGGCGAGAGCGGGTCGGAGCGACCCATCTCAGGGGCAACCCCTGGGAGCTTGTTGTCAGTTGGGCTCAGCGTCCAGAGCTCGGGCGCACGCTTCGCGTGCCTCGCAGCACTGCGAACGAAGGATTCTGGTCGCCCCGTCACTGTCGCATCCCGATGAGCCGGGCGATCGAGCCCGAACTGGCCGGGTGGCTGGCACTTTCGTTCGACCAACTCGGCGACGGGTGGGCGTTGTCGACGCTGGCCGAGGCGTTCGCCGAGGTGATCGAACCGGGTCGGGCGCAGGAGATCGCGGGTCGGGTGATCGACCTGATGCCGGTCGAACCGGTGGATCCGGTGAACACGTTGCGCCGGGTGCTGGTCGACCTGCCGAAGCTCGCGACGACCGTCGTTTCCCTCGAACCCGTGTCGATGCGGTTCGGTGCGGTCGAGATCCCGGACCTCGCCGCGCTGGCCCAGTTGCTGAACGTGACGCCGACCGAGCTCGAATGGTTCGCCGATCGGGGTGGCTGGTTACGGCACGCGTCACCACCGTTGTCGCACTACCGATATCGTCGATTGCCGAAGGCGACCGGGGTGCGGGTCGTCGAGGCGCCGAAGGTGCGGTTGCGGGAGATCCAGCGCCGGATCCTGCATCGGATTCTCGCGGGCATCCCCGCTGATCCAGCTTGTCACGGCTTCGAGAAAGGTTGCAGCGCGGCCACTTTCGCGGACCCGCACGCCGGATCCGAGGTGGTGGTCAGACAGGACCTGCGCGACTTCTTTCCGACGATCCTTGTAGCACGGGTGCGCGCGGTATTCGCGGCCTGCGGTTATTCCTCGGTCGTGGCCCGCGTCCTCGCCGAACTGTGCACCACCGCGACACCGGTGGCCGAACTGCGTGGGCTCGACTATTCCCAGCGCACCCTGCTCGCCGCCCGCCACCTCCCGCAGGGCGCCCCGACCTCGCCGCGCTTGGCCAACCTCGTCGCCCGCAGCCTCGATCGCCGCCTGACCGGCTACGCGCACCGCCACGGCCTGACCTACACCCGCTACGCCGACGACCTCGCTTTCTCTGGCAACGCTGACCTCGACACCGCCCGGCTGATCTGGACGGTGACCCGAATAGCGCGCGACGAGGGCTTCACCGTGCACACCGGCAAAACCCTGATCCGCCGCGCCCACCAGCGACAAGTACTGGCAGGCCTCGTCGTCAACGATTCCCCAGCCGCCCCCCGCGACCGCTACGACGCCGTCCGCGCCCTCCTGCACAACTGCGCACGCACAGGCGCCACAGCGCAGAACATCAATGGCCACAACGACTTCCGGGCCCACGTCTACGGCCTGATCTCCTGGATCGGCGAAACCGCCCCGCACCGCCGCGACAAACTCCTGACGATGGCCGACCGAGTCGACTGGACCACCTGACAGCCTGGAATCAGATGACGATGACCCGACGCCCACGGGAATGCCCGGCCTGGCTGTCGATGTGTGCCGCGGCGGCCTCGGCCAGCGGGTACGACTTCTCGACCGGGGTCCGGAGCTTTCCCTGTGAAATGAGCGCGGCGGCCTCGGCAAGTGCCGCCGGCACGCTCCCAGCCACGCCGGAGAACCGGACCCCGAACTTCGGCGCATCGAGGTCGGCGATGGAGACGACCCGCTGCGGGTCCCCGGTCAGTTCGACGAGCTCGCGGATCACCCCCGAGCCGGCCAGATCGAGGGCGGCGTCGACGGAGCCGAGTCGTCGCACCCGCTCGACCCAGCCCTCGCCGTACGTGGTGGTGCGGGCGCCCAGGCTCCGCAGATAGTCCTGGTTCGCGGCCCCGGCGGTGCCGATCACCGTGATGCCGCGTTCGCGCGCGATCTGCAGCACCGCCGATCCGACACCCCCGGACGCACCGCTGACCAGCAGCGTCTGTCCGGCCAGTACACCGACCTCATCGATGACGCGCAGCGCGGTCTCCACCACGGAGGGGTACCCCGCGGCCTCCTCGAAGGTCAGTCCCGACGGCATTCGCGCCCAGGCGGTCAGCACGGCGAACTCGGCATAGGTGTCGACGCCTTCGCCGAACACATAGTCGCCGACCTCGACATCTTCGACGCCGTCGCCGACCTGGTCCACCACCCCGGCGGCGTCCAGCCCGACGCCGGCGGGCAGCTCGAGCGGGTGCGCACCGAGGATCTGGCCTTCGCGCAGCCGCCAGTCGACGGGGTTGACGCCCGCCGCCCGCACGGCGATGCGTACCTGACCGGGGCCCGCGGCGGGCTCCTCGGCATCTATGAGTTGCAGAACGTCCGGACCGCCGAACTCGGCGAAGCTCACTTTCTTCATGGTCGAAACAGTAGCACTAACGGTTAGTGTTTTGAAACAGTTATGACTTCATAACTGATCCAGGTTCGTAACTGGTAGCCTCCTGGTATGACCGTGCCGACCGGGCGTCGTGAGCGCAAGAAGGCCGCGACCCGCCAGAAGATCGCCGACACCGCCCTTCGGCTCTTCCTGGAACGCGGGTACGACGAGGTGGGTATCCGCGAAGTGGCCGCGGAAGCCGACGTGGCCGTCACGACGCTGTTCGCCCACTTCGCCTCCAAAGAGGCGCTGGTGTTCGAGCGGGACGAAGACTTCGAGCAGGGACTCGTGCGGGCGGTCACCGGCCGGGCGCCCCATGAACCGCTCATCCCCGCGCTGCGTCGCGAGATTCATGCCATGGTGCGACATTGCACGGCGGACGGCGCCTCTCCGCTATGGCACATGATCGATGAGTCGTCCGCGCTGCGTAGGTATGGAGAGTCGATGCGGCTGCGGCATGCGGAGGCGTTGGCAGCTGCCATCGCTGCCGATCCCGAACTCGCGCAAACCGAGACGGCGAGCGCGACGATCGCTCGGTTCGTGATCGACGCGTATTCGCTGGCTCGGGAGGCTGCTGATCCGGAAGCCGCGGTGGACGAGATCTTCCGGATGATCGAGGCGGCCTGGGAAGCCACCCGTCCTGGAGTTCCCGCGTAGTTCCTAGGTGTTCAACCTTCGCGGGCGCCGACTAGTCGTAAAACGCTGTCTCGCAGCACTTTCTGCGCCTCTTCTTGCGTCATTCGACCAGCCCTGACCTCATCGCCCGCGGCATGGCTGACCGCGACGATCGCCGTGACGAGCCACTGCGCCGCCACGGTGGTGTCGAACTCGCCCGCGTGCTGGCCGCGGGTGACGAGCCTGAACAGGCGGTCGTTGATGGGGAGGTGGCGGTCTTCGTCTCGCTGGCGGGCGAAGGAGCCGACGTGGTTGGCCAGTGGTGATACTCGGAAGAACCGCCAGCCCAAGTCCAGCATCCGCAGCAGTGCGTCGGTCGCGGGGCCGCTGTCGAGGTCGGCGGCGCGCATGGTCTCGACGGCCTGTCCCGTCGTGCGATCGATGACGGCGTTGATCAGGTCGTCACGAGAAGCGAAGTGCGCGTAGACAGTTTGCCGTGTCACGCCCGCTTCGGCGGCGATCGCGGCCATGCCTGCGTCGGGCTGGATCGCGAGCAGGCGGGTGGCGGCATCGAGGACGGCGGCTTTGCTGCGCGTGGCGTCGGCTCGCCGCTTCGGTTCCCGCGTTTCGGTCAAAGTCTTACACCCTTGTCAAAGTTGCCTGGTTCCGCTTAACCTTTACATCACTGTAAGAATTCTACGGCTGGAGTGCCATGGACCCCGCACCGCCCCGCTCACCCGAGCGGTTCATCGCCGATTTCTTCACCGAATTCACCGCCGCCGCCCTGGATGTCGACAACGACCCAGCTGAGGTCGTCGACCGTTTCCACACCCCCGATATCGTCCAGATCGCCGACGGCATCCGGCTCGACCGGGACCGACTGATCGCTCACCTGCGTCCGGTGCGAAAGAACCTGCGCGACTACCGGTTCGAGATCCATGAGGTGATCGCCGATGGTGATCGGATCGCCGCGCGGATGACCATCCACGCCACGATGCGCAAGACGGGACCACTCACCACGGAGCTGTTCCTGTTCGGCGAGTTCACCGCCGACGGCAGGCTGCGCCGCGCCGACCAGCTCACTCGCACCCTCTGACCCAGGAGATCTGTCGTGCTCATCCGCTCGCTCGCCCTGCTCACCACCGGACTCCTGGCCGGCGCATTCGGTTACGGCGCAGCCAATCTCGTCCCGACCTTCCATCGCGTGCCGCTGCAGATGCGCCTGGAATTCCACACCGAACTGATGCAGAACAACAGCATCAGCATGCAGGCCACGATGGCAGCCGCAGCATTGAGTTGTGTGGCTGTGGCCGTGCTCGCGACCGGCAGGCATCGGGTCGTCGCGGCGGCCGCGACGGCACTGGTGATCGCCTCGTTCGCGATCACCAGATTGGGCAATGTGCCGATCAATCACCAGATCAACCGGTGGGCACTCGAGGGCGCCCCGGCGGACTACGCCGCGATTCTCACCCGCTGGGATATGTTCCATTTCCTGCGCACCGGAACAGCATTGGCCGCCTTCGTGCTCGTCATCGTGCTGGTTGTCCGCGCGTCGCGGGTCGCTGAGTAATGGTGCGGCCCGTACACCGCCGCGAGGTAGCGGCGGTCCTCGGCGGCGTTCACATAAACGCTGAGATAGTTCTTCTGCTGCGCGATCCCTCAAAGGTCACTTGTGGTTACTGAGTCACCGATGGAGAATGAGGGGCGACCTGGAAGAACACACTTCAGAGGAACCGCACAGTGACCACTCGACTCACCGGCACCCCCGACGACGCGGATCTCGCCCGCTCCGACTCGCTGGCCCGCGAGATCTTCTCCGACATCGCCAACAAGTGGGCTCTGCTGATCGTCGAATACATCGGCGACAACACCCTGCGGTTCAGCGAGTTGCGTGACCTCGTCGAAGGCATCAGTCACAAAATGCTCACCCAGAATCTGCGGATGCTCGAGCGCAACGGGTTGGTCGAACGCACCGTCTATCCGACCGTGCCGCCGAAGGTCGAGTACAACCTCACCGAATCCGGCCAAGCCCTGCGCGCCACCATTGACGGGATGTGCATGTGGACGCAGCGCTACTTCGACCACATCGAAGAGTCCCGCCGCCGCTTCGACGCGTGAGCTACGGCGCGACCAGGCCGGATTCGTAAGCGAGAACGACCAATTGGGCTCGGTCGCGGACGTGGAGCTTGGTCATGGCCCGGTTGATGTGGGTCTTGGCGGTGTGGGGGCTGATCACCATGTGGGCGGCGATGTCGTCGTTGGACAGGCCCTGCGCGACGAGGGCGACAGCCTCGCGTTCGCGGGTGGTCAGTTCGTTCAGGGCGGTGCCGGGTATGCGCGGCTGGGCGATGTAGCGCTGGATCAGGCGCCGGGTGATCGAGGGGGCGAGGAGGGCATCGCCGCGGGCCGCCACGCGGATGGCGTGGAGGAAGTCCTCCGGTTCGATGTCTTTGACGAGGAAACCCGCGGCGCCCGCCCGCAGGGCCTCGAGGACGTATTCGTCGAGGCCGTAATTGGTGAGAATGACGACGTGGACGCCGGACAGGGCGGGATCGGCGGCGATGCGGCGGGTGGCTTCGATGCCGTCGACCACCGGCATCTGGATATCGATGAGCGCGATGTCGGGCAGGTGCGTGCGGGCCAGTTCGACACCCTCGCGACCGTCACCGGCTTCGGCGACCACTTCGATGTCGTCCTCGATGTCGAGGAGTGCGCGGAAGCCGCTGCGGATGAGCGGCTGGTCGTCGACGAGCAGGACTCGAATCATGGTCTGTCCAAGGGTAATTCGGCGTGGACCGCGAAGCCGCCACTGGTTCGCGGCGCGGCGTGCAGGTGGCCGCCGAGAGTGGTGACGCGTTCGCGCATCCCGAGCAGGCCCACTCCGGGGACCGGAACTGTTGCGGGACTGGCAGTTCCGTTGTCCTCGATGTCGACGACGAGGCTGTCCGCGCCGTACTCGATGCGGACAATGGCAGACGTGGCAGCGGCATGGCGGGTGACGTTGGTGAGCGATTCCTGCACGATCCGGTAGGCGGTCCGGTCGACCGCGATGGGCACGTTCAGGTGCGTGCCCTCGATCGTGAGGGTCGCGTCCAGGCCGGTGCATCGGACGCGCTCGACCAGGTCGGGGAGGTGGGCGAGCCCGGGGCGCGGGGAGGTGTCGTCGTCGCGCAGTACCTCCAGGGTCGCGCGCAGTTCGCGAGCCGCCTCGCGCCCGGCTTCGCGGATGGCCAACAGTGCGGCCGGGACCTCCTCGCCCCGCTTGCGCGCCACGTGCACGGCGGCCTCGGATTGCACCTTGATCACCGAGATCTGGTGGGTGAGTGAATCGTGCAGCTCGCGCGCGATGTGCAGGCGTTCCTCGTCGGCCCGGCGACGGGCGGTCTCCTCTTTGGTCCGTTCGGCTTCGTCGGCCCGGCGTTCGGCCTGGCGCAGCGCTTCGCCCGCGGCGCCTGCGGCGATCAGCCAGGCGATCTCCAACGCGTCGCGGGCGCGCGAGAGTGACGCGGCGACGTCGTGCAGCGAAAACATGGCTGCCAGCGGTAGTGCCGCGATGAGTGCCACCGAGGCCAGTACCGCGACAACGTGGTGACCGGCGCGGACGGTGGAATACACGGCGAACAGGAAGGCGACGGCGGGCATGTCGACATCGAGTGCCTGATAGCCGAACGCGCACAGCCCGGTCACGATCAGCACGGCTATCGGCGCACGTCGCCGTTCGATCAGCGCGAGGCCGCTGACAACGAGCAGCCCATAGGCGAGGAGGTCGAGGGGTGAGCCGGAATGTTCCTTGGTGAGCCCGGTGACCAGCAAGATCGCCGCCACCCCGACGGCGATCACCCAGTCGACGACCCGTGCCCTGCTCATCCGTGAACCCTAGCCCGGCTCCCTTACGACCGCGTCCAGCACCAGGATGATCCTCGGACTACCGCGATCGTGGTAGTCCCGGCGTTACCGCGCGCAGTCGCAGTATCCACCTACCACTCTCGTGGCAACGCGAATTGTCCACGTCCGCACGATGACCGAGCCGCTGAAGACATCGACGATAGAACGGTCACCATCGGAACGGTCGCCCGCGACCAAGCCGCACGGCAAGCAGGTGCGTGCGACCGCGAACCCGACAATGTCGGGCCGCCAGAGAACGCACCAGATCGGGGTCGGACCGGTTTCGGGACATCGGCAACGACGACCGCACCGGTGACGACCGATGCCCGGCCACCGTGACCGGCGATCAGAACTCCGGCAACGCGCCGGGCTGACACGAAGGAGCACCCATGTCCAGCCGCCCGCTCACCACAGCCACTGTCACACTGGCCCTCATCCTCACCGCCGCCGCACCCGCCTCGGCGGACACCATCACTCTCGCCGACTCCTACGGCATGACAGCCGACCGTTTCTTCGCGACATCGGCCGCGCTCCTCGGCCTGGCCGCCGCGATCGTGGGTGCGTGGGCCGTGGTCCGTGCCGGAAGCTGGGCCAGATCGTCGGCCGCGATCGGTGGGGGCGCCGTCGCGGCGATCGTCGGCGTGATCGGCGTCGCGACCGCGGACGGCGGTCCCGGCACCGGAAACGGCATCGTCGGCGCGGCGATCGCGATCGTCCTCGGCGCGCTGGCCGTCGCACTGGGCGCCCGCGCACGCCTCCAGCGCTGATCAGCAAGCCGAGATCAAGATCACCAGGCTCTCATGGCGGAATTTCGGGCCGAAAACAACCCGGAGAGCCTGGTGATCGCCTGTCCAGCTCAGTGACCGCGGGCGATCCAGTCCGCGAGCGCCGGTTTTTCCGCGCCGATGGTGGTGGCGTCGCCGTGGCCGGTGTGGACCGTCGTTTCCTCGGGGAGCGTGAGCAGCCGATCCCGGATCGAATCGATGATCGTGTCGAAGTCGGAGAACGAGCGGCCGGTGGCGCCGGGACCGCCTTGGAAGAGGGTGTCGCCGGTGAAGAGGGCCGCGAGATCGGGGACGTGCAGTGACACCGAGCCGGGGGAGTGGCCTGGGGTGTGCAGGATGTCGATATCGGTGCCCGCCACCGTGATTCGCGTGGTGTCCGCGAGTGAGCGGTAGTCGGCGGTCGGGTGGGTCATGCGCCAGAGGGGCTCGTCGCCGGGGTGCAGCAGGACGGGCGCGTCGAGGCGCTTCGCGAGTTCCGGGGCGACGGTCACGTGGTCGTTGTGGCCGTGGGTGCACAGGATCGCGGTGACGTGCCGGTTGCCGACCGCAGTGGCGATGGCGTCGGCGTCGTGGGCGGCGTCGATGACGAGCACCTCGTTGTCGTCACCGATGAGCCACACATTGTTGTCGACATCCCAGGTGCCGCCGTCGAGTGCGAAAGTGCCCGAGGTGACGACTCTTTCGATGCGGGTCACCAGACCACCACCGAACGCAGCACCTTACCGTCGCCCATCGCGGCGAATGCCTGCTCGACCTCGTCGATGCCGATCTTCTCGGTGACGAACCGGTCCAGCGGCAACCTGCCCTGCCGGAACAGGTCGACGAGCATCGGGAAGTCGCGTTCGGGCAGGCAGTCGCCGTACCAGGAGGACTTCAACGACCCACCGTGCGAGAACAGGTCGATGAGCGGCATCTCCAGCTTCATCTCCGGCGTGGGAACTCCGACGAGCACCACCGTCCCCGCCAGATCGCGGCCGTAGAACGCCTGCTGCCAGGTCTCCGGACGGCCGACCGCGTCGATCACCACATCGGCACCGAAGCCATCGGTGAGCTCCTTGATCCGCTCGACCACGTCCTCACTGGTCGCGTCGATGGTGTGGGTGGCGCCGAAGTCCTTGGCCCAGTCCAGCTTTCGCTGATCGCGGTCGATCGCGATGATCGTGCCAGCACCGGCGAGTCGCGCACCGGCGATGGCGGCGTCGCCCACACCACCGCAGCCGATCACCGCGACACTGTCACCGCGCGAGACGTTTCCGGTGTTCATGGCGGCGCCGATGCCGGCCATCACGCCACAGCCGAGCAAGCCCGCGACGGCCGGGTCGGTCTCGGAATCGACCTTGGTGCACTGCTTTTCGTGTACGAAGGTCTTGTCGGCGAACGCGCCGACGCCGAGGGCGGGGGTGAGCGGGGTCCCGTCGGTGAGCGTCATCGGGACGCTGGCGTTGTGGGTGTCGAAGCAGTACCAGGGGCGTCCGCGTCGACACGCTCGGCATTCGCCGCACACCGCGCGCCAGTTCAGCACCACGAAGTCGCCCTCGGCCACATGGGTCACGGCGTCGCCCACGGACTCGACCACGCCGGCCGCCTCGTGGCCGAGCAGGAACGGGAACTCGTCGTTGATCCCGCCCTCGCGATAGTGCAGGTCGGTGTGGCACACCCCGCAGGCCTGGACGCGGACCACCACATCGTGCGGCCCCGGATCGGGAATCACGATGTCGACGGTTTCGACCGGCGCGTTCTGCGCGCGGGCGATGACTCCGCGGACGGTGTCGGGCATGCGGACCTCCTCATGATTGACGTTGGCTACGTCAACGCTAGCCCGAGCGCGCGCCCGATCAATCCGGGATGGGTGGGATGTCCCCGGTCGGAGTGCCGAGCTCTTCCTTCACATGATGCTCGACGAGCAACGGCACGTAGTCGCGGATATGGACCTTCCCGAACGCGTCGTACACGCTGTGCACGATGTCGGCGATCTCGGCGGGTTCGATGGTCGGGTACCGGATGGTCAACCGCTCGATGACCTCATCGAGCTGTCGGTTCTCGTTGGTGGTCATACTCCGGGGTTACCCGCAGACGCCGACGATCAACGCCTACTTCTCGTCGAAAACCAGATCGGTCGGCGGATGGGTGAGGCGGACCGTCGCGCCGTCGATCACCGTGATCGCGTCGAGGCCGGTGGTGGAGTGACCGGTCGACACGATGAAGAAGCGGTCGGCCGCCTGGGCGAGGAACGCGGGGAAACCGTCGAGTGACAGGTCGCCGTCGCCGAGCTCGAGGTAGTCGGCGAGGCGGCGGAACAGTTTCGGGAGCAGTACGAGGTCGTCGGTGAGCGAGGTCGGCGAGGTGAGTGCGGCGCCGCTCGTTGTCGCGTCGGTGGGCCAGATGCCGAGTCCGGCGGCCGCGGCGGCGTTCGCGGTGGCGGTGAATTCTTCGCGCAAGGCAGGGAACAGGCTGCGGTAGAACGTGGGGTAGGCCAGGCCGGTGGCCAGCTGGTGGTGGTTGAGGGTGAGGCGCAGCAGGGCGACGTCGACGAAGGTCTCGCTGCCCGACTCGCCGGGTGCGGGTCCGCGTCCGGCGAACGCGACGCAACGGCCGTGCAGGTCGGCGCCGCGGGTCAGGATGAAACCGGGCACGTCGGCTTGATCGGTGCTGGTCACCGTCTCGCTCGCGTTGCGGACGACGCCGGTGAAGCCGAGCCAGGCCAGCAGTTCCTCGGCGGCGGCGTGAGCCAGTGGCAGCGGTTGGTGCATACGGGTGCCGTGCCGGGGCGTGTAATGCGTTTCGAGCGAATCGATTCCGTCGAGACGCAACTGAGCTGCCCCCGAAGCGTTGCGTTTGACCCGATGCGGACCGCCGACCCGATCCCAGAGAGCGAGGTCGTCGGGCCGGAAGCGCACCGAATCACCGTCGGGCTGTGCGCCTTTGGCGACGAAGACTCCGGAGATCAGTAGAAACGGCATCGCGCATCCTTCGGCTCGTCGACGGTCGCCGACCCGCCGATCGCGCGGGGCAGCGGGGATCTCGACCACGCTGTCGAACAGGCCTCCAGTCTGGACACATGGTGTCGCGCAGGGCAATACACGTCGTCGATGGTTCCGCGCTGTTCACCCGATGGTCACCACGGCCGATCCGAGCGCGGCGGGTTGGCTCCGCCGATGGTCTGCGCACACCCGCACCGGTTCGGCGGTGACGCCGAGTTTCGTGGTCGAAGAGGCGCGGCTGGGAGGCGCCTCGGCTTGTCGGACCGACATCCATAGACGGTGTCGATCGGCGCGATCGGCGCTGCGTCCTGGACGTGGAGCAATCGGATGGGCACGGTGGAGGGACCTGACCAGAGGAGATACCGATGAATCCGGCTCGCCCGACAATTCGTGGCCCCCGTGCGGCCGTGCTTGCGCTCGCGGTTCTCGCGGTGGGCATCGGTGCGTGCTCCGCCGACCCGGGGGCGCAGGAAACCGCCACGGTCGAGGCGGTACCTGAGACGTCAGCCGTGACGTCCGCCACCGCGCCCCAGCCCTTGCACTTCGACGATGGTCTCGACCCCGCCCTCTACGACGCCGCGGTCGCCAACGACACCGCGCGGGTCCGTGACCTGATCGCCCGCGGCGCCGACCTGGAGACGCGGGGCGAGGGCGGGCGCACCCCGCTGGTCGCCGCCACCAAGAACGCGGCGAACGAGGCCGCAGTGGCGCTGATCGAGGCGGGAGCCGACGTGAACGCCAAGGATGACATCCAGGACTCCGCCTACCTGTACGCCGGCGCCGAAGGCCTCGACCAGATCCTCGAGGCGACTCTGCGTCACGGCGCCGACCTGCGCAGTGTGAACCGCTACGGCGGCACGGCACTCATCCCAGCGAGTGAGCACGCGCACGTGAGCACGGTGCGGATGCTGATCGCGGCGGGCGTGGACGTCAACCATGTGAACACGCCGCAGTGGACGGCATTGCAGGAGGCCGTTGTCTACGGTGACGGCTCTCAGCCCTACCAGGAAACCGTCACCGCGCTGCTCGCCGCGGGCGCCGACCCGCAGATCCGCGACGCGCAGGGGCGAACCGCGCTACAGAACGCCGAACGCCTTGACCAGGAGGCGATCGTCGCGCTGCTTCGCTGAGTAGCCACCGGCCCGCTGCGCCACCGGCCCGCTGCGCCACCGCTCCGGTGCCTTGCCGCCCCGTGCGTTGCCGACCCGTGCACCGCCGACCTGCTGCGCTGCCGGTGCGCGCCGACCGCATCGCAACTCGGCGCATCCACCAGCATCCGTCGAGTCCGAGCGTCGCCGCATGTACCTCACCCCACGTGTTCACGCACCAAGGCGGCGAAAGCCGTTGCGGCAGCGCTGCGATGGCCCGCTGCCGTGCGAAGCAGTGTGACGGTGCGCGCAGGCATGCTCGGCCGCAATGGAATTCGAGTGAGCTGCGGATGAGTGTCGGTGACTGCCTCGGGCAGGATCGTGACCAGTGACGAGCGGGACACCGCCTCCAGCAGCCCCTGAATCGAGTTGACCTCCAGGGCGATTCGTGGCGACACCCCCGTGTGCGTGCAAGTAGCGGTCGATGTGGTGGCGGGTCGCGAAGGACGGAGCGAGCAGGGCCAGATCGTGGCCGAGGAGATCTTCGGGCCCGAAGTCGGCCGGCGGGTAGGGGTGCGCGGAGATGCCGAGCACGGCGGCCAGTGTCTCCTCGTAGAGTGCTTCGGCGGTGAGCCCGGGTAGCCGCGGGGGAGCGAACGCGATCCCGAGGTCGATGCGGGCATCGAGCAGTTCGGACTCCATCGCGTCCTGGGAGGATTCACTGAACTCGACGGTGA
Organism: Nocardia sp. NPDC058705; assembly: GCF_042749305.1. NCBI lineage: Bacteria > Bacillati > Actinomycetota > Actinomycetes > Mycobacteriales > Nocardiaceae > Nocardia > Nocardia sp. NPDC058705. The sequence continues at coordinate 58,230 of NZ_JBHYRN010000021.1, forward strand.
TCCCCGGATAGCGCGCCCGCAACCGTGCGATGAGCGGGCCGATCAGGGACGGCGTGAAGGTGGGCGTCGCGGCGAAGCGGAGCAGGCCCCGACTGAGATCGGTGACGTCGTGCACGGATCGCTGCGCCGCGGCGACCTCGTCGATGGCGCGGCGGGCATGCTCGAGGTAGACCGACCCGGCGTCGGTGAGTCGCACGCTGCGCCCCGCTCGATCGAGCAACACCGCCCCCACCGCCCGCTCGAGCTGCTTGATCTGATGTGACAGCGTCGGCTGCGACACGTGCAGCTCCTCGGCTGCCCGGGTGAAATTCCCGTGCTCGGCGACGGCGGCCAGATAGCGCAGGTGCCGGAGTTCTGGCGTCACCGCCCGAGAATACGCGCGTTCACCGCCTTCGACGTGGACCCGCGTACCTCGGCGGAGCGACGTCAGTGTCCGGCTGGTCCGAGCTTGGCCAGCACCGCGTTGACCACCAGGCACGCACTGTCCACCACATCGGTCATCGGCTGCCGGTATTCGTCGAGGACCCATTTCTGGGCGATGATCACGATCGCGCCGACCAGGCCGAACAGCACCGTGCGCACGTTGACAGCGGGGTGGGTTTCGAGGTCGACGTGCGGAGTGACCAGGGCCAGGCAGATGTCGACCAGGGCGTCGAGGACCTCGTAGTAAGCCCGGTCCACCGCCGGGCTCACGCCGAGGATCTCGAAGAACGCGATCCTGGGAACCCGGGGGTCGTCGAGGATGAGCTGGAAGTACGAGGTGAGGGCGACACGCACCTGGGTATCGACGTCAGTATCGGCATCGCGGATGCCGGTGTGGATCGCCTCGATCATCCGCGCGGCCGTCTCGCGATACACCTCGAGCAGCAAATCCTCACTGTCGGAGAAGGATTCGTAGAAGTAGCGTTTACCGACGCCGGCCGCCGCGCAGATCGTGGTGACCGTGGTGTTGCGGTAGCCGTCGATGCCGAAGGCGTCGGTGGCCGCCTCGATCAGCCGGGTGCGGCGTTCCTGCTGACGCTGCCCCGGCGCGGCGCCGCGGTATCGGCGGCCGTCATCGAGCTCGGGCGCTGTCACAGTGCCGATTCTGTCAGGTGATCGCCGCGAGGTGCGCGCGGGCGCTGATCGAGGATTGCCCAGAACATGTTCTTGCGATCGAACGTGACGCACGCTACGTTACTTTGCGGTACGGGAACGGCATGGTTCCCGATGGTGGAGGGCTGAACCGAAGCATGATCACACATCGTGGACGGCTGGCTGCGCTCGTCGCATCGGTCGTCGTATTCGCAGGCGTCGTCGCATCCGCGCCGGTCGGAGTGGCCTCACCGAACGCGGAGGGCCTCGACGCGCAGTTCGTCGCCACCCATAACGCACCACAGCAATACCCCAACGTCTTCATCGAGTGGGACGTGCCGATCACCATGAGTGACGGCACGGTATTGAAAGCCAACGTCTATCACCCGGCTGGTGCCGACGGGCAGCCGATCGCGGCGCCGACGCCCACGATCGTCAATATGACGCCCTACACCAAGCTGGTCACCAACGTCGCCGACTCGACGCTGTCGGTGCCGGGGCTGTCGGAACTGCTGAACCCGGTGTTGGCGAACCTGGACTTCTCGCCGTTCGGTTTCAGCAGCCTCAGCGACATGTTCCGGATCGTGCCCGGCGGCGCCGCGCGCACCTTCTCCGTCGACCGGAACCTGATCCGCAGCGGCTACACCCAGGTGGTCGTCGACGTGCGCGGCACCGGTTTCTCGCAGGGCACCTGGCAGGTGTTCGGCGAACGCGAACAACTCGACGGTGTCGAGGTCGTGGACTGGGCTGCCGAACAGGGTTGGTCCGACGGCAAGATCGGGATGAGCGGGGTGTCCTATTCGGGCATCAACCAACTGCAGACAGCCCAACGTCATCCCGAAGCGCTGAAGGCGATCTTCCCGATCGTGCCCGGCAGCGACCTGATCCGCGACGTCGCCGCGCCCGGCGGCAACCTCGGTGTCGGCTTCATCCCGATGTGGCTGCTCGCTGTCAACGGCGCGAAACTGCTCCCCGACATGGTGTCGATCCTGACCGGCAAGTTCGACTGGGTCTGGCTGGCCGATCGCGTCCGCGACCCGTTCACCTTCTTCAATGTGCTGATCGCGGCGCTGAGCACGCCGACCGTCGACCAGATCCCGCCGGAGTTGGCGCCGATCCTCGACGACGACAGCCCGCTGCGCACCTCCTGGGTCGGTAAATCGGATCAGGTGCAGGTGCCGACTTTCGTCTACGGCGGCTGGCACGACCTGTTCACTCACACCACCCCGCAGATCTACAACGCGGTCGATGTGCCCGCCGAGCAGAAGAAGCTCGTCATGGACGACATCTACCACATCACGTTGAGCTCGGGCATGGGCCAACCGGCCGGGCCCGCGCCGCTGGACGCGTTGCAGCGCGCGTGGTTCGACAAGTGGCTCAAGGGAATCGACAACGGTGTCGATCGCTACGACCCGGTCACGTTGTGGCAGCAGGGAAGTGAGCAGTGGACCAGCGACGTCTCGTTCCCGCGTCCTGGTATGGAGTACCGGCGGATGTACCTCGACGGTGCGTCGTCGGGGACCGCGCCGGGAGCCAGGTTCGACGGCAGTCTGGTCACCGAACCCGGTGCAGCCAAGCGTGTTTCGGTCGACCCGGGTCTGACCACCATCTGCTCGCGTGATGCCGCGCGTGGCATGGCGGGCCTGATACCGCTGCCGGATGCCTGCCTGAAGGACGCCCGCATCGCCGAAAGTGCTGGACTTACCTTCACTTCGGCCCCGGTGACCCAGCCGACCAAGATCTCCGGTTCGATCGCCGCCCATCTGAACACGGTGCTCGACGCGACCGACGGCTACTGGACGGTGACTGTCAATGATGTTGCCCCCGACGGCCGTTCGACGGTGTGGACGCAGGGTCAGGTGATGGCGTCGCTGCGCGCGATCGACGACACCAAGTCGACCCGCTCACCCAACGGCGACTACACCGAGCCGTTCCCGTTCCTCACCCTGGACACCCGCCGACCGGTGGTGCCGGGCGAGCCTACGATTGTCGACATCAGCATTCGCGGTACCGACGGTGTGCTGCTGCCCGGTCATCGCCTGCGCGTGGACGTGTTCCCCAGCAATTTCCCCAGCGTTGTTCCCTTGCGGCCGTTGCTGAATGAAAGTGGTTTGAAGACCCAGCATCTCGAGCTGGATCCGTCGCGCCCGAGTTGGGTCAACGTCCCGATGGATGCCGATCCCGGCTGGTGACCAACGGTTGAACCCCGCCTCGGATTCGATTCCGGGGCGGGGTTTTTGCTGTCACAGGTCGGGAACCCGGGTGACGTCCGCGCCCGCAGCCGCCGCGAGATGGGCGAAGGTGACGGCATCGCGGACCGCCGCACCGCCGTGGTCATTGTTGAAATAGACGTAGCTGTCGTCGTCGGGCGACCAGGTGTCCAGCAGTCGGCGCACCCAGCTGTTCAGTGCGTGCCTGCCATAGGACGGCAGGGGAGTGGCACGGCCCGCGTGCAGGCGCAGATACGCCCAGTCGGTGGTCCGCCACAGCGGTGTGACCGGCCGGGAATCGCGATCTGCCCAAGTCAGGGCGGCGTTGCGGGTAGTCAGGACGTCGCGGATCTCATCGGTCCACCACGAATCGTGGCGAGGTTCCACTGTCACCCGCACCTTTGCGGGGAAACAGCGCAGACAGTTGTCGAGGAGGTCGGCGTCCGCGCGCAGGGTCGGCGGCAGTTGGAGCAGGATCGGGCCGAGCCGATCACCAAGTCCCGCAGCGTGATCGAGTAATCGTTGCACCGGTTCTTCGGGTTCGCGCAATCGCTTGATGTGGGTGAGATAGCGGCTCGCCTTCACCGCCATGACGAAGCCGGCGGGCGTGCGTTCGCGCCACGCGGCGAAATTCTCCCGGCTCGGCAGTCGATAGAACGCATTGTTCGATTCGACCGTCGCGAATGCCTGCGCGTAATGCTCGAGCCACAGCCGCGTCGGCACGCCAGGCGGGTACAGCACACCGCGCCAATCGCGGTACTGCCAGCCGGACGTGCCGACGTGCATGGTCATTTCGGCGCTACTGGCGCACGGGTCAGATTTCCGAGTGCAGCAATGGTGCGAGTTCGCTGCTGTAGAAATCGAAGAACGCGTCCATATCCGGGCCCGCGTTCATCAACACCACGTGATCGAAACCCGCGTCGACGGCCTTGCGCACTGCTTCGACGTACCGTTTCGGATCATTGCCGCAGATGAAGGATTCGAGCATGTCGTCGGTTCGCACCGTGGTCGTCGCGGCGGCGAAATTCGCCGGATTGGGTAGTTCGCTCATCACCTTCCAGCCGCCGGTCGACCAGCGATTGGTCGACAGCGCGGCTTCGGCGCCTTCGCGATCGTTGTCGGCGAAGGCGACTCCCACTTCGACATAACGCGGACCTGAGCCGCCTTCTCGCTGAAATGTCTGCACGAGTTCAGGATCCGGCTCGGTGGCGAACAGTCCGTCGCCGAGTTCGGCCGCGATCTTCGCCGCGCTGGGGCCGCCCGCCGCCACCGCGATCACCGGCAGTGTCTCCGGCAGGTCGAATACCCGCGCGTCCGATAGTTCCAGGAACTCGCCGTAGTAGCTGCGATAGCCGCCGCGCCACAGCAACCGGATGATCTCCAGCGCCTCGCGCAACATTCGCTGCCGGATCAGCACCGGCGGAAATTCGTGCCCGACGATGTGCTCGTTGAGCCGCTCGCCCGAACCGATACCCAGGGTGAATCGCCCGTCCGAGACCAGGGCGGTGGTGGCGGCGGCCTGGGCGATGATCGCGGGGTGGTAGCGGATGATCGGGCAGGTCACGCCGGTGGCGAGGCCTATTTCCTCGGTTTCGGCCGCGATCGTGCCGAGGACCGTCCAGGCGAAAGGGGAGTGGCCCTGGTTGTCGAGCCACGGGTGGAAGTGATCGCTCATCTCGACGAAATCGAAGCCGACTTCCTCGGCCCGAACTGCCTGTCGAACAAGCTCTTTCGGGCCGAATGCCTCGGCGGACAATTTGAATCCGAGCTGCATGGCGAACCTTTCGCAGTGGGGTCAGCTGCGGCCGAGAGCGTTGGCCAGTTCCTGCTTGTTCATCTTGGAACGGCCGTCGATATTGCGGCGACGGGCTTCGTCATAGAGCTCATCGCGGGTCTTGCCGCTGCCCTGGGCGCGCTGACCGCCGCGCTTTGACCCGGAACCGGAGGATTTTCCAGACTTGGTTTCGCCGTGCTCGGCGCGGGTCTTGTTGACGGTGGCGGCGGCGATTTCCTCGGCCCGCTTCTTACTGCGGCCGCGGTCGAGTTCGGATTTCTTGATGTCTTTGTACTGGCGTTCGCGCTTGTCGCTCCACGCTTGCTGGGGCATCGTCTGCTCCTTCTCGATCGGGATGACGGCTCTGATTGCCGCCTACCCGGAGCGCGGCAGCGGAAACAACGGCCGGGCGAGGATGACCGGAACCGTGATCGGCGACTGGCACACTGACGTGGTGAGCGCTTCGGGCACCGTCCGGACGGCCGCCGAGGGGGTATGGCGGTGGATTCGCAGCGCCCCGGGTACTTACCTGTGGCTGGTCGCGCTCGGCGTGACCACCGCAATTCAGCAGGGCCTTTCACCTGAGGAAGCCAGGATCTGGCTCGGGCACCGCTCGACCAACCTCGATCACCTCGGTGACGACCCGATCCGTGTGCTGATCGGCAGCGCGTTCTGGACCGATGGCGGCGGGTGGTTGGTATACGCCGTGCTGTTCAGCCTCGTGCACGCGAATGCCGAACGGTGGCTCGGCACGCTGCGATGGCTAGCCGTTGTCGTGCTCGCGCATGTTGGGGCCACTTATCTCAGCCAGGGACTGTTGCTGTGGGCGATTCGCCACGACGAAGCTCCCGAGCGAGCGGCGTTCGCACTCGATGTGGGAGTCAGCTACGGGCTCGCGGGAGTTGCGGCGGTGCTGGCCTACCGTGTGGTTCTTCCGTGGCGGGTGCCGTACGTGCTCGGCGTACTACTGGTCTGTCTGCCGCCGGTTTTCGTGTACCGGACGTTCACCGATGTTGGGCACGCGGGGGCGGCGTTGATCGGCTTCGCGTGTTATCCGCTGACCCGAGGGCGAGGCAGTGGCTGGGCCTCGGGTTTACGGGGTTGGGAGGACGACCGATGACGCGGCGATGGCGTCCACCGCTGGTGGGCGCCATCACAGTCCGGCCTGAAGGTCAGACGAAGAAATCGACAAAGGCGTTCAGAACCCAAAGAAAGAAATCGAAAAGCATCGTCGCTCACCTCCCTCCTTCTAGCCGGTCCAGCAAACTGGTCGACTGCCTTGGAATTTTGGGTGCAGAAGAGGCCTTTTTGCTGGTAGCGGGGCTTCTATCCGCGTATATCGGGGGTACCCGAATTTGTGTTAGCAATAACATAGCGATCGATCTGTCTGGGCCTGGCTATGTGGGTCGATGCTGCGGCTAAGGTGGCCGGGTGATCTTGCTGGCTATAGGTGTGGTTCTGCTCGGTGTGTTCGCGCTGTGCTTCCGTCAGGAGCGGCGCCGATTCAGCAACGGCGTGCTGTTGCTGCTCGGGATCCTGTTCGTCGGTTCCGGGCTGGTCGGCTCGGGCGCCGAAGGAGAGGGCGCCGAACTGTTGTTCTTCTTCGGTCTCGCGCTGTCGCCGCTGTTGGTGTTGGTGCTGGCCGGGCTGCTGATGCTCAACGGCGTGGTGATGCTGCGCCGCGAGGGTATGCGGGTGGCGAACCTGCTTTCGCTCGGGCTCGGCGTCGCACTGCTGATTCCGTATGCGCTGCTGGTCTGGGCGGTGGTCTCGGAGTGGTTCGTGCTCGGGGCGTTGCTGCTGGCAGTGGTGTTGGTTGCTGCGTACCTCGGCTTCGTGCTGGTCGCGTTCCTGCTCTATTCGGTGGTCTACGGCTGGGTGACTCGCACCGACAACGCCCTCGCGATCGTGGTGCACGGCTCGGGCCTGCTCGGTGATCGGGTGCCGCCGCTGCTGGCGAGCAGGCTCGATCGTGCGATGGGCATCTGGCGCGTGGATCGCGCCCACGGCCCGTCGCCGCTGCTGGTCACCAGTGGTGGCAAGGGTTCCGACGAGAAGGTCGCCGAGAGTGTGGCCATGGCCGCCTACCTCGTCGAACACGGCGTGCCCGCCGACGAGATCATGCAGGAGGACCGCTCGACGACCACCCGCGAGAACCTTGTGTTCAGCAGGCAGTTGCTCGCCAGGCAGGGCATCGACAGTCGCATCCTGCTGGTCACCAGCAATTTCCACGTGCTGCGCACCGCCCTGCTCGCCCGCTCGGTCGGCATCGATGCCCAGGCGGTCGGCGCTCCGACCGCGCGCTACTACCTGCCCAGTGCCCTGCTGCGCGAGTACGTCGGGATCCTGGCCGAGCACAAGGTGCTCAATGCGGTGATGTGCGCGCTGCTGGCGGCGGGCCCGGTCGCGCTGGCGATCTACGGTGCGGCGCACTGACCCAATCTTGGTGTTACCCGATTTAAGTGTTACCAGACGTACTGGATAGTTGTATCCTCGAAGTGCCGGGCAGGATGCAGCGTCGCATCCTCGAGCACGTCGCTGACGTGCGCGGTTGATCGAGGAGTATCGATGAAGTTACTTCGCTGGAACACCCGAAATCCGGAGGTCGATCCGGGCACGGTCGCGCTGCACGCGCGCAATGTCGCCTTCGATTGGTCGGGCGTCGACCTGCAGTGGATGTCGGCCGAGCCGATCGCCAGTCATCTGATCAGCGCGCTGAACATGCTGCTGCCCGAGGGTGAGCGCATGTTCATCGAGACCTATCGTGAGGCCCTGCCCTACGTCAAGGACGAGAAGCTGCGCGAGGACATGCTCGGTTTCATCGGGCAGGAGGCGATGCACGCGCAAACCCACGGCCAGGTCCTGGAAGACGTTTTCACCGCGCACAACGTCGACGCGAGCCCGTATCTGCGCCAGATGGAATACCTGTTCCGCATCTCGCTCGGACCGCGCGGCGGTGACGATCGCGCCGGGCGTCAGATGCTGGTGGAACGCCTCGCCTTCATCGCCTGCCTCGAGCACTTCTTCGCCTGGCTCGGCGATTGGATTCTCAATGCCGACCTGGAGCAGTTCGGCGCCGATCCGCGGATGGTCGACCTGTTCCGCTGGCACGGTGCCGAAGAGGTCGAGCATCGCAATGTCGCCCACGATGTCGCGGAGTATTTCGGGGTCGGCTACATCCGTCGCTGCGCGTCGATGACGCTGGTCTTCCCGATTTTCCTCGTCGTGCTGGTGCGCGGCGCGCGATTCCTCGTGCAGCAGGATCCGCAGTTGCCCGATCGGGGCTACACGCGCCTGCTCAGCGGGGTGTTCGGTGCGATGTGGCGGGGCGCGCTGCCCGGCGTTCCGTCGCTGCTGGTGAGTGCGCTGTCGACGTTCCAGCCGGGCTACAGCCCGCAATCGGTCGGCTCGACGGCGCAGGCCATCGCGTACCTGGCCGCCTCGCCCGGTGCCCGTGCGGCGGCCTCGTGACTGTGCGCGACATCCCCGCCGACCTCTACGGCAAGTACCGCCACGATCCCGCGATCAAGATCATCGATGCCATCGCGGCCGCCCGGTTGCGCTGGAGCGCGCTGGTCAACCGCGGTGATCTGCGCTCGCGCGTCGACGACCGCCGACTGCCCGTGGTGGTGACCGGCCGTCGGATCGAAGCGCACGACCAGGACGTGGTGAGTCTGCGCCTCGAGGCCCCCGACGGCCGTGTGCTGCCCCGCTGGCATCCCGGCGCGCATCTGGATCTGGAATTGCCGTCGGGTCGGCTGCGGCAGTATTCGCTGTGCGGCGACCCCGCGGACGAGCGCGCCTACCGGGTCGCCGTGCGGCGCATCCCCGCTGGCGGTGGCGGTTCGATCGAGGTGCACGACGCGCTGCCCGTCGGCAGCCGGTTGGTGGTGCGCGGGCCGCGCAATGCCTTCCCATTCGCCGTGCCGGGCCACGGATCACCTTCGCGGCGACTGCATTTCGTCGCCGGCGGCATCGGCATCACCCCGATCCTGCCGATGGCCCGGCTCGCACACCGGCTCGGTGTGCCGTGGACGCTCGTGTACAGCGGGCGCAGTCGCGACACCATCCCGTTCCTGGCCGAGATCGAAAGCTTCGGCGCGAAGGTCCTCGTGCGCACCGATGACGAGCACGGCCTGCCCGCCGCGGCGGATCTGCTGGCCGGTGTCGGTCCCGGCACCGCGGTCTATGCGTGCGGCCCGACCCCGATGACCTCGTCGATCGTCGTAGCCGTACGTGAAATGCCCGACGTGGAACTGCATTTCGAGCGATTCTCGCCGCCGCCGATCATCGACGGCACCCCGTTCGAGCTCGAATTCGCCTCCACCGGTGCGGTGGTCACCGTCGACGCCGACCGCACCGTGCTCGACACGATCCTCGATTCCCGCCCCGACCAGCCCTACTCGTGCAGGCAGGGGTTCTGTGGCACCTGCGTGGTGCGGGTTCGCTCGGGCGAACCGGACCATCGCGAGACCGCGCTTTCCGATGCCGACCACGCCGAGGGTGCCATGCTGGCCTGTGTATCCCGTTCTCGCGGTGAGCGATTGGTGCTCGACCTGTGATTTCCCTGTTGAACAAGGAGCCCGAAAGATCATGACGAACGACAGTCCGCAGCCCGCGAACCAGCGCACCGTCCGCAGCGGTGATTTCGATATCGCCGTGTTCGAATACGGTGACCCGACGGCCGACACCATCGTGCTCGTGCACGGCTGGCCCGACACCCACCACCTGTGGGACCGGGTGATCCCGCTGCTCACCGACCGCTTCCACGTGGTCGCCTACGACACCCGTGGGCACGGTGAATCCACCCGCACCCAGCGCACCGACGACTTCCGCCTCGACGAACTCGCGCGCGATTTCTACGCCGTGATCGACGTGGTGAGCCCAGAGCGCCCGGTCCACGTGCTCGCCCACGACTGGGGTTCGATTCAACTGTGGGAAGCGGTATGTGAGCCGCAGGCCGCGCAGCGCGTCGCCTCGTTCACCTCGGTGTCGGGACCCAACCTCGATCATGTGGGCAAATGGGTGCGCGCGCGGCTTTCGCGGCCCACCCTGCGCAATGTGTGGCAGCCGATCACCCAGCTCATGTCCTCGGCCTACACCGGCTTCTTCATGCTCCCAGGCCTGCCACGTGCCACCTTCAACTCCATCGGCACCGAAAAGGTCTGGCAGCGTGCGGTGTCGGTCATGAACGACACCTCCGCCGCCAACGTGAAACTGGGGCCGACGTTCCGCCGTGACATGGTCGACGGGCTGCTCATCTACCGCGCGAACATTGTGCAGCGCATGCTGTCTCCGCGCGAACGGCACACCGAGGTCCCCGTGCAGTTGATCGTGGCCGGGCGCGATGTCGCCATCCGACCCGCCAGCTATGACGACTACGCCCAACGGACCGATCGGCTGTGGCGACGCGACGTGCCCGCCGGACACTGGATGCCGTTCTCACATCCCGAACTCCTCGCCACCGCCACCACCGAGCTGATCGACGCGCTCGACGGCGTCGGCGTCTCGCGCGGCCTGTCCAGGGCCGAAGTGGGCACTGCGCGTAGAGAATTCGAACACAAGCTCGTGGTTGTCACCGGTGCGGGTAGTGGTATCGGCCGCGAGACCGCGCTGGCCTTCGCGCGACTCGGTGCCGAAGTGGTGGTCTCCGATGTCAACGAGCTCGCAGCCAAGACCACTGCGGAGCTCATCGTCGCTGAAGGTGCTGTGGCGCACGCCTATTCGCTCGACGTGTCGGATGAGAACGCGGTGCGCGAGCATGCCGACGAGGTGATCGCCGCGCATGGGGTGCCCGATGTGCTGATCAACAACGCCGGTGTCGGCCAGGCAGGCGGGTTCCTCGACACGCCGTCGGAGGAGTTCGACCGTGTGCTGCGCATCAACCTCGGCGGCGTCGTCAACGGGTGCCGGGCATTCGGTGCGGCGATGGCCGATCGCGGTCTCGGCGGGCACATCGTGAACCTGTCCAGCATGGCCGCCTACAGCCCGCAGCGCGACATGGCCGCCTATGCCACCAGCAAGTCGGCGGTGTTCATGTTCTCCGACTGCCTGCGTGCCGAACTGGCCGATCGCGGCATCTCGGTCTCGACCGTGTGCCCGGGCATCGTGCACACCAATATCGTTGCCACCACCCGTATCTCGGGTGTCTCCGCCGAAGAAGAAGCGGTCACACAGCAGAAGTTCGACAAGCTGTACCAGCGACGCGGCTACACCCCGGACCGGGTGGCGGCGCAGATCGTCAAGGCCGTGCGGACCGGGCGCGACATCGTGCCGGTGACGCCGGAATCGTGGGTGCAGTACCGGCTCAACCGGATCGCCCCCGGCGCGGTGCGCTTCGCGGCGCGGCGGATGAAGCTGGTCTGAGTCGGTTACGTCCGGCGCAGTTGCTCCTCCACGGCGGCAACGTGCCGGGCGTCCACGCCCCATGGGTCCTCGACGCCGACTTTTCGGTCCAGGTCCCACAGCACGCACTCTTCGTCCGGTCGCGCCACCAGCGACCAGGCGACCACGGTGCGGCCCAATTGTTCGACCATGGTGCCGTGATTCTGGCTGCTGTCCCCGACACCCTCAGGGAAATGGTGCAGAAAACGTCCGTACGCCTGCTCGCAGAAGTTCGCGTAGAGCTGGGTGCAGAGGATGAAGCCGTGCCACGCCTCGTCGACCGCGTGCGAGGGCATCCCGATCACCTGATCGTCGCGAATGGCGGCACCGCAGCACCGCAACCATTGGCGCAGACCGGTTTCCACGAGATCGCGGGGTTGCCACGGTGAGGTCTTGAAGATCGCCTCGGGGAAGCGCAGGGCAGCGACGGCGCGGTCGACGGTGGGGAGGTCGACTTGCCGTCTGCCGGTTCGCGGGAAAGAGAACGCCACAATTCACTGTAAGGCCACTGGAGGTGGGGGTGCTGCGAACCCGTTCGGGGGTTAGCCTGCGGACATGGTGATGACGCTCGTGATCGTGCTCGGTTTCATGGTGGTGGGGATCGGTGTGGTGGTGACGGCCGTCGTGCTGCTGATCCGCAAGGTGAGTCAGCCGCAGCGGCCGCTGGATCGCCGGTGGGTGGCGGGGTCGGCGGGGATGGTCGGTTACGTCGACGGGACCTCGGGTCAACCGTGGGATCCGGGCGCACCGTCGGGCGGCTGCGGTGGGGGTTCGAACGGTGGTTGCGGCGGGGGTAGTGGCTGTGGCGGCGGAAGCAGCAGCGGTGGGAGTAGCAGCAGTTGCTCCGGCGGGAGTAGCAGCAGCTGTGGCGGTGGAAGCAGTAGCAGCTGTGGCGGCGGTTCGTGACCTGGGTCCCAGTTCACTTGACCTGAACTCGACTCGAGGTTCCATCCTTGACTCCTACGGTCAACACCACGAGGGAGTCGCCATGCGTGCAGTGCAGGTCAAGGAATTCGGTGGGCCAGAGGTGCTGGAAGTTCTGGAACTTCCCGCGCCACAACCGGGTTCGTCCGAAGTGGTCGTCGACGTCGAAGTCGCCGACGTGATGTTCCTCGACACCCGGCTGCGCAGCGGATGGGGCCAGGACTACTTTCCGCTGAGCCCGCCGTACGTCCCCGGCGGTGCGATCGGTGGCGTGGTCAGCGCGATCGGCGCCGGGGTCGATCCCGCCTGGCTCGGCAAGCGCGTTGTCACCCAGACCGCCGCCAGCGGCATCGGCGGCGGCTTGCCCATCGGTGGCTACGCCGAGAAATCCCTCGCCAAGGCCGCCACTCTCACCGAGATCCCCAGCGGACTGACGACGCAGCAAGCCGTGGGGCTCGCTCACGACGGCCGCACTGCCCTTGCCGTTTTCGACAGGGCTGCAGTGCAACCGGGTTCGTGGGTGCTGATCACCGCCGCCGCGGGTGGACTCGGCACGCTACTCATTCAGCTGTCGGTCGCGGCCGGCGCGCATGTTGTCGCGGCAGCGCGTGGCACGGAAAAGCTTGCGCTCGCAACACGATTGGGCGCTGATGAGGTTATCGACTACTCGGATGGCGGGTGGGAAGCGCGAGTCCGCCGGATCACCGGCGGGGGAGCGGCGGTCGTCTTCGACGGTGCGGGCGGCGAGATCGGCGGGGCGGCATTGACTGCCGCCGCCGACAAGGGCCTGTTTCTCGGATATGGCTCTGCCGCAGGTGATTTCGCTCACGGCGACACCGACGCCGCGATGACGCGCGGTGTCACGGTACTCGGCCTGTTCGATATCGTAGGCAAGGACGTCGACTGGGTCGGCATCACCGACCGTGCCCAATCCGCGGTCGCGGAAGGCGCGCTGGAAGTGGTTATCGGGCAAACCTTCCCGATCGACCAGGTGCGGCAGGCGCACGCCGCCATCGAGAACCGCACCGCCCTCGGCCGTACCTTATTGACGGTCGGCGCGTCATTGTAAAGTATCAAGCGCCGCAACGGAATACACGTTAAGTTATGTTCCGTGCAGGGAATCATAATCATCGCGGTAATCATCGCGGTTCTGTTGTTGGTAGCCGGAGTGATCAAGTTGGCCAGCAACCCAGGGGGCAACATCGAACGTCACGAGCGTGACGTACGAGTACGGGATGGCCAGCGAGCTTCACGCTCGTAAACCCATACCCCGGGTGCAACACACAACGGCGATCGGTCGCCGCGCCTTCGTTTCGAAGCCGCGACCCCGATCGCCGTTCCTGTACCCCGACACGACCACCGCGCCAAGTGGTCAACCCCGCACTCCGCCGGGTACCATGCGACTCGCCCGCGGAGACCCCCGCGGCGAGGGGCGGTAGCTCAGTCGGTTAGAGCCGCGGACTCATAATCCGCTGGTCGTGGGTTCGAGCCCCACCCGCCCCACTCTCCCTTCTGACCTGGAGCGCAACGTGAGTCAGTATTTCGAGGCGGGTGGGCAAACGGTCTGGAATCCGTCGAACGGTGCTTCGCGGTTGTTCTTGCGCCAACTCCGGTCGTTCGAGGAGGAACTCGGTGTGCCCTCGGGGATCGGACCGATGGAGGCCGACGAGTGTGAGATCACGCCTGCTGTGCTCGAAGAGTTCGTCGCTGCTCTGTTGACCTGGCGCGCAGGCACCGATCATGCGGTCGTCCAGGTGCTGTCCGACGGTTTCATCGCGACCGTGACCGTTATTGCTGAGCGGGCAGGTATTGATGTGGCGTGGCGCCTACTCGCTCGGGACTCTGGTGTTCGCGAGTGTGCGCATCGGCTGGACCGTCATATGGCACGTTGATGGTGACCGGCAGGCGTCATCATCGAAATCAGCGTCCCGCGTCGACAATTCGCGCGCAGCACAACGCGTCGGTGCGAGAGCGGCCCGCGCTATTGAGCGCCGCGGCTGGTGAAGTCGAAGGAGCCGCCGTCGATGCCCCAGGAGATGATGCGGTCGGGGTGGATTCGGATGATGGCGGGTTCCTGGTGTGGGAACGGCGGCTTCTCGTCGGGGAGTGCCTCGGCGGTACCGCGGATCTCGATGCCGCGAATTTCGTAGGGCTCCAAGGAAATCTGTTGGTCGATGACGAAGGACACCCGGCTGCCGGCTTCGACGTTGCGGTATTTGCGGGTGGTGAGCATGCGCATGCCGCCGATGTCGATGGTGCCGTCGTCGTTCACCCGGTAGCTGGTCGGGTTGTTCTGGACGACGCCGTCGGGCGAGACGGTGGCGAGACGGCCGATTCCGGCCTCGGCGAGGAACTGCTGTTCGTTGGTCGTGTAGGTCATGTCGGGTACTCCTCGGGTGTTGAGATCAGAACAGGATCAGGGTGGCGCACAGGCCGGCGATGGCGATGAACTGCAGGGTGATGCGGTACTTCAGGATGCTGTCCCACTTGTCCTGCAGCGCACGGGCATTGGGCGGAATGATGCCGGTTCGGGCGGCGGCGGTCTGCTGGGTGTTGATCGGCTTGGCGATGCGGACGTAGAGGGCGAGCCAGGTGAACAGGGCTGCCACCGCGATCCCGGCGGCGATGGCGGCGCCGGTCTGGCCGGCCACCAGCGCGAGCGCCAGCGTGAGGACCGCGGTCACCACCCCGCCCGCCCCGAAAATCGGCATCCGCTTGTCGCCGTAGTGGTGACCCCATCCTGCACTCACGGTCACGGTCGCGTCGTCGAGTTTGCGGTACACGGACCGCATGATCGCGGCCGCGCAGATATCGGTGCCGTAGATGACGGCATTGGCGAGAACGGCGACGACGGCGACGAGCTGACCGGTGAGAATGAGCATTGTATTTCGGCTCCCCTTCATTATGCTAGCACTGCTAGAACCAAGAGCAACGGTAACAGCTGCTAGCTAGACTGTCTAGCGGTGCTAGATTTCAGCGGCGGAGCACCTCTCGCGGAATCCCTCTGCCTCACGCCGTCGGTCATGCCTCCGAGGTGAGCAGTTCGCTCCATCGGTTCATCAGTAGTTCGGTGTACTGGTCCGCGGCGATGTCGTAGGCGCCGAGGGCGTAGCCGTCGTTGGCCTCGACGAGTGCCGTTTCGCCGCTGGCCAAGACGCCGAAATCGATGCCGTAGGCGTTGGGTGCGGTGTCGCAACGGCCGTAGGCGGTGATCGCGGATTCGACTGTTTCCATGTTCAGCGGCACGGAGTTGTCACCGTCGTAGTGGTCGACGGCGACGATCCGCTGGTCGATGACGTAGACGCGGTACTCGGAAATCCACGCGACGACCTCCGAGCACCAGACGCGCTGGCGCCGACTGGCACGTCCCCAGGCGGCGAAGTCGCGTTCCGAGTAGCAAACGGTGCCGGTGAAGCTCTTTCGCCGCTCTGCGGGCTTGACGAAAACTGGTGTGGCACAGGCGCTGTCCATCGCCCGCTCGATCTCGCCCAGGGTCGATGGCCAAACCTTCCGTCCCAGGAACTCGCGAAGCGCCTCTGGGTAGTCGTCGGGTTGCGGTATCGGGATACGTAGCTGGCGCATCGCACCGTGCATCGCATCCATGTCCCCGGCGATAAAAACGTCTGGCCCCAAAGCCAACTGCCTGCGCTGGATACGTTTCAGGCTGTAGTGGCGGATCGGAATGTCGAGTCTTGCGAGGCCCTCGGTGAGCAGTTGCTCTTCGTGCCGCATCGGGCCTGATCCGGCGTACTGCAAGTAGGCCACGGTGAAACTCATGCTTCGATCATGCACGCAGTGGAATCACCTGCGCGGCATGAGGATCACGATCGGGATCGTGCGGCTTCCTGCATTGTGTTGGAAGAAGTCGTAGCTCGGGAAAGCCTCGACGAAGTTCGGCCACAGGCGGTTTCGTTCGGCTTCGGTCGCAACCCGAGCTCGAACTGGGTGGACGTCCGCGCCGATCCGGATTGTGGTGTCCGGGTTGGCTTTCAGGTTGTGGAACCAGGCGGGGTGGGTTGGTTGGCCTGCCTTGGATCCGGCGATGGCGAAGCTGTCGCCGTCTGCGTGGTACATGACAGGTGAGGTTCGGTGGATCCCGGTCCTGGCGCCGACGTGGTCGAGGAGCAGGATTCGGGCATCCGGGAAGGCGGGGAAGCGGCCGCCGATTCGCCCGTTGGTCCGGCGGTACAGGGCCACATGGAGTTTCGTCGATCGGCGGCCCAGGTAGATCCCGTGACTGCTCGTGAATCGTGACCCCGATTCCACCATGCGGGCCATCGACGACCGTTCGGCACCACGTCCGGGATCGGCTTCGTTCGAATTGCTCATCGCCCCTCCTGAGTTTGATCTACTACGTTCGATAGTAGACCTGTTGCTGCTGACGGACAGGCGAATCGTCAGGCGAGGAGTTCGCGGGCAAGGGTTGTGGTCCACCAGGATTCGACTCGGTCGGGGGACCAGCCTCGTTCGGTGATGAGGGTGGTGTAGACGTCGATGGTGCAGAGGGCGGCATAGATGTCGACCGAGGTGGCGAGGTCTTCGCGGAGGGTGGCGGGGGGCCAGGAGGTGAAGACCTCGATGCGGGTTCGGTCGGCTCGGTGGCGGGCGTCGGTGTAGGTGGTGGCGAGGGCGGGTTCGGTGCGGCCTGCCTCGCGGATCAGGGCGATGACGTCGGCGGCGCGTTCGTAGAGGCGGCGGTCGTAGGCGGCCATGGCGGCCAGTTGGGCTCGGGGGTTGCCGGTGGCGGATTCGAGGGCGTCGAGCATTCGGGGTGCGTCGGCGGAGAGGTCGGCGGCGTCGACTATGGCCTGGATGAGGCCGGTTTTGTTGCCGTAGGCGGAGTAGACGGTGGGCACGGAGACGCCTGCTTCGCGAGCCACGTCGCGGACTGTGGTGGCGGCCCAGCCTCGTTCCACGAACAGGCGGCGGGCGGCCTGGGCGATCTCGGCGCTGGTCGCTTGGGCTTGGAGACTCCGGCGCAGTGAGTCGTAGCGGCGGCGGGGCGGATCGGCGGTCAAGGGGTTCCCCTTTCGGTTTACGGTACGTATATTCAAAATATGAGCAATAAATCTAATCTGTCGAGCGATGCGGCGTTTCGGCGGGTCGCGGGGATCGCAGGCATCGGGTTCGCGCTGGTCATCCTGGGGTCCAATCTGATCTTGGCACCCGCCGGACTGCCGAAGCCGGGTTCGGACCCACAGACTGCCGTCGCGTTCTTCGTCGACCACCGTGACCTCGTGGCACTGGCGATGGCGCCGGTGCCGCTGGGATGGTTCTGTGCAGTGCTGTTCGGCGCCGGTGTGCTGGCGGCACTGCGACCGGCTGAGCGGGTAGCGGGTACGGGGTGGTCGCTGGTCGGCTTCGCCGGATTGCTGTTGCAGAACGCGACTTTCGCCGTGATCATCGGAATCCGTTATGCCCTCGGCACTTCGAACGGTGAAGGTGCGGCACTATGGGCACTGCAAGACGCACTGCTCGCGCTGAACGGCACGTTTCTCGCGACGGCGCTGGTCGGCCTGACCATTGCGGGCCGACTCGGGGGATTGGTGCGGCCTTGGCACGCGGCCATCGGATTCCTCGCTGCCGCACTGCAATTCACCGCTGCGACTATTGCGTCGATGATCATCGACCATGACGGGCCACTCGGTCTGATCGGTTTGTCCGGCTGGCTGCTGTGGGCGGTCTGGTTCGTCGCCTACGGCGTGGCGCTCTTCCGCACCAGCGGAGGCCGATGACTTATGTCATGGCCGACCCATGCGAATCGCATAGGGGATCGGTGACTGCGCTTACTACTGGTGGTGCGTCGTTGAGAGCACCGTAGAAGGCATGAGAAACGCAGACGTCATCACCGCTCGGGGGCTCCGGCGGACATATGGGCGCGGCGACGGCGCCTTCGAAGCTGTCAAGGGAGTGGATCTCGAGGTTCTCGAGGGCGAGGTTTTCGCGCTGCTCGGGACCAACGGGGCCGGTAAGACATCGACGCTCGACATGCTCGAGGGGCTCGTCGCGCCGACGGCGGGGCAGGTCGAGGTGTTCGGGTTGGATCCGCGTAAGCATCGGGATCAGGTTCGGGCGCGGGTTGGGATCATGTTGCAGTCCGGTGGGTTGCCTGCTGAACTGACCGTTGCCGAGACGTTGGAAATGTGGCGCGGGACGTGCAGTGATCCGACCACCGCTGAAGTGGTCTTGGAGCAGGTCGGCCTGACCGATCGGGCCGGTGTGCGGGTCGGTGCACTGTCGGGTGGTGAGCAGCGTCGGGTCGACATGGCGTGCGCGCTGCTCGGGCAGCCGCGGTTGTTGTTCCTCGATGAGCCGACGACCGGTCTCGATCCGGAAAGTCGGCACGGGACATGGCAATTGCTCGCCGACCTCAAAGCATCGGGGGTGACGATGGTGCTCACCACGCACTATCTCGACGAGGCGGAGGCGCTCGCCGACCGCATCGCCATCATGAACAAGGGCACGATCGCGCGCAGCGGCACCCTGCGCGACCTGGTCGACGACCATCCGGCGCGCATCGCGTTCGACCATCCCGGCCTGCCGGTGCCGCACCTCCGAGACGCACGCGTGGACGCGAAAGCACGAGTCACTGTCAGCACCAACGACTTACAAGGACACCTGTTCGAGCTGCTCGGCTGGGCACGCGACGCGGGAGTGCAGTTGACCGGACTCGAGGCGCGCGCCGCGTCCTTGGAGTCGGTGTTCCTCGATATCGCAGGCCACCCGGCAACCACACCCGAACTGATCGGAGCGACACGATGACCATCACCATGCCCGCCAACGGATTTCGCCGCCGACCCGTCACCGCGCTGGCCAAGGCGGAGTGGCTGCAGTTCCGGCGCAACAAGACCCTCGTCTACATGGCGACGGCGTTTCCGATCGGAATCCCGTTGGCCACCTTCCTGATTGCCCGCAAGGACACCGAACCGACGACGGCGATGGCCGCGGTGGCGCTCGAGATGCTGGCGTTGATGGCCCTGCTGTTCGTGCAGTACTACTCCGTGCTGTCGATGGTGACCACGCGCCGCAGCGAGGGCGTGCTGAAACGGTTGCGCACGGGGGAGGCCGCCGACTGGCAGATCCAGCTCGCGCCCGCCATCCCCGGGGCCGTGATGACTGCCGCAACCACTGTGGTCGTCGCCGCAGTGGTGTACGGCACGGGCACGCCGATGCCGGTCAACCCCCTCGCTATCATCGTCGCGCTGGTCGGTGGGACCGTCCTGTTCACCCTGCTCGCCCTGGCGACCAGCGCGTACACCAAGAACGCGGAGGCCGCGCAGATCACCTCGCTGCCGGTGATGATGGTCGCGATGCTCGGCCTGGCCTCGATCCGCTCCGTACTGCCCGACCGGCTGGCGCAGATGGCCGACTGGACACCCTTCGCCGCCGTCTCCGACCTGATCTCGCTCGGCGCGGCGGGCAAGTTATCGACGGATTCCGACTCGGCGCTCAGCTTTGCCGACACCGTCACCGCATCCGGCCGACCGTTTGCGACACTGGCGCTATGGACAGTCCTGGCGCTCGTGCTGACCCGCAAGAGCTTCCGCTGGGACGATCGCGGGTGAAGCGCGTGACCGCCTGGTGGCACGAGTTGCCGGGGTCGGCCAAGTACCGGCTCTATTCGCGGCTCACGTTCCAGTCGGCCATCGCCGGTTTGGTCGTCGCATTGGCAGTCGCGGCGGACTCGGCGCCCGCGGTGCTCGTGATCGTCGTCGGCGGCATCGCGGCGATGGTCGCGGTGGAGGCGCAACCGGACTTCGCTACCGTCCCAGGTGTGGTGGCGCGGCCGCGGATGCTGCCGGTAGCTGCTGCGATCCTGGCCGCGATCTGGGTGGTCAGCGGTGCTGTCGCTCAACTCGCCGACGACGAATCGACTGCCACCGGCGCGGGCGTTGTCGGCATGTCCGCGGCCTTGCTCACGATCTTCTCCGTCATCCCGTTCACCCGGCACAAGTGGTGGATTCTGATCGCCCTCAGCGTCGCGACCCCGCTGGTGCTCGGCGCACCGCTGCGGGCGAGCGCGCGGGGGATCGTGTCGTTGCTGCTCGCGGGGGTTTTCGCGATCGTGCTGACGCTGCTCACCGTGTGGGCGCTCGGCATCATCGACGAATTGGAACGGACCAAAGGCGTCGAAGCGCAACTACAGGTGGCAGAGGAACGGCTGCGGTTCTCACGCGACCTGCACGATGTCGTCGGGCGAGGCTTCAGCGCCATCGCGGTGAAAAGCGAACTGGCGATGGCCTTGTCGCGGGCAGGCGATACCGATCGCGCGATGTCGGAGATGGAAGAGGTCCGAATGCTGGCGGTCGAATCGATGGGGCAGATGCGCACCCTGGTTCGCGGTTACCGCAATATCGACCTACGTGGTGAGGTGGCCGGGGCGCGGTCGCTGCTGTCGGCGGCGGGCTGCGAACTCGTCGTCGAAGGCGATGCGGCCAAGGTGCCAACGGCCTTTCACGAAGTCGCGGCCTGGGTGGTGCGGGAAGGCACGACCAATATCGTCGAACACTCGGCAGCGACGACCGCCACGCTCACGCTCGGCGGGTCGGGCATGTCGCTGCGCAACGATCGACCTCACGGCGCGATCGGTGAACGATCCGGGCTGCGCGGTCTCGGCGAACGACTCGCCGCCGTCGGCGCGACCCTCGACGTCACCACCTCCAGCGACGAGTTCGCCCTCGAAATCCACTGGGAGAATCAGTGATTCCCGTATTCCTCGCCGACGACGAAACCCTGATCCGCGCCGCGATGGCGACGATGCTCGGCCTGGAACCCGACCTCGAGGTCATCGCCCACGTCGGCTCCGGCGCCGAACTCGTTGACGCGTGGCGTCGCAGGGCCGAGGAAGGTGCGCCGGTAGCGGTGGCCGTCATCGACCTGCAGATGCCGGGCATCGACGGCATCGACACCGCGATCGAACTGCTCCGAATCACCCCTGGCGCAGGTACTTTGATCGTCACCAGTCACGGCAGGCCCGGCTACCTCAAGCGTGCTCTCGCCGCGGGTGTGCGGGGGTTCCTGCCGAAGACGACCTCGGCGGCGACGCTGGCCGAGGTGATCCGGTCGGTGCACAACGGTGGTCGCTACGTCGATCCCGAACTCGCGGCCGAGGCGATCAGCGCGGGCGATACCGTGCTCACCGCCCGTGAGGCCGACGTGCTCGAATTCGCCGCCGACGGTGCGTCCGTGGAGGACATCGCCAAACGCGCGCACCTCTCGCCGGGCACCACCCGCAACTACCTGTCCT
Source organism: Nocardia sp. NPDC058705 (assembly GCF_042749305.1). Taxonomy (NCBI): domain Bacteria; kingdom Bacillati; phylum Actinomycetota; class Actinomycetes; order Mycobacteriales; family Nocardiaceae; genus Nocardia; species Nocardia sp. NPDC058705. The sequence continues at coordinate 79,843 of NZ_JBHYRN010000021.1, forward strand.
CGGCCATGTCCAAGCTCGGGGTGTCCAATCGCTACGAGGCCGCACTCAAAGCCCGTGAGAAGGGCTGGATCTAGCTAGGGTGTGGGGCGTTACGGTGCGATGAGAGGGATGACGATGGCTGCTGCGCTGGTCAAAGGGCAGAATGCGGGCTTGGTTTCGGGGGAGGTGGTGCTGTCGGTGCGGGGCGGGGTCGCGGCCGATCTCTCGGCGCTGTTGGTGACCGATGCGGGCAAGGTGCGCTCGGATGCCGACTTCGTCTTCTTCAATCAGCCACAGGCGCCGGGTGTTCGGCTCGACGGCACCGGACTCGAGGTGTCACTCTCGGACGTTCCTGGCGAGATCGCGCAGATTCGCGCGGTGGTCACTGTGGCGGCGCAAGGGGATACGTTCGGAAAGGCCGCTGCGCCGGTGGCGTTGGTCGCTGATCGCGCGGGGAATGTGTTGCACGAGTATGTGATCGACGGGCTCGCTGACGAGTCGGTGGTGATCGCGCTCGAGTTGTACAGGCGGGGCCAGGAGTGGAAGGTCCGTGCGGTCGGGCAGGGGTACGCGGGCGGGTTCGCCGATCTGGTGACCGATCACGGGGTGAGCGTCGCCGACGAGCCGGAAGTCGTCGCGGAGGTTCGAACGGTCCCCGGCGAGGCGGCGCTGTCGTTCGAGAAGCGGCAGAAGCTGGACATGCGCAAGCGTGAGGTCGCGAAGGTGCTGATCGACAAGAGCGCTTTCGGAACCAGGGCCAGGGTGGTGCTGGTGATCGACAAGACCGGCAGCATGCAGAAGATGTACAACGTGGGCACCGTGCATCGGGTTGTCGAGCGGATGGTCCCGGTCGCCACCCAGCTCGATGACGACGGCACGCTCGAGGCTTATCTCTACGCCCTCACCTACGCGAAACTGCCCGACATCACGGTCGCGAGCGCCGAACAGTGGGCCAAGACCCACCTTCACCTCAAGGGCACCCACGCGGGCATCGACTACGACGCCATCGGCGGACGCAACGACGAACTGCCCATCATGCGCGCGATCATCGACACCCTGACCGAGCCGACCCTTGTACTGTTCTTCACCGACGGCGGCTTCGCCAAGAAGCGCGAGATCGCCGCCCTGATGCGGGAGGCCGCCCACTTGCCCGCCTTCTGGCAGTTCATCGGCCTCGGCAAAGCCAACTTCGGCGTCCTGCGCACCCTCGACGAACTCGACGGCCGCATCGTCGACAACGCGGGCTTCTTCGCCCTCGACGACATCGACAAGGTCGACGACGCCGAGCTCTACCGGCTGCTGCTCAGCGAATTCCCGGACTGGCTGCGCGCCGCCCGCACCGCGGGGATCGTCGGCTCCTAAGTTATGGACCATGGGAAATCCGGTTGTCACTGATCGGAGGGATCGTTAGCGTGTCTACCGTTTGCTGTTCGGCAAACTGAAAGGACGAGCTCATGGAACCCATCACCGAACGCGACATCAGGTCGTCGTTCGTCAACTGTTCGAAAGGTGACGCGAAGCGGTTGAACGTGCCGCGTGACCTGGAGCAACGGCCCTGGGAGGATCTCGACTTCCTCGGCTGGACCGACCCGTCGTACGCGGGGCGCTGCTATATCTCGGTGCCGCGCGCCGACGGGCTGGTCAGTATCGCGTTGCGGCACGAGACCGGCGGGTCGGGCAAGTCGCAGATGTGCACGATCTGCCTCACCACGCATTCAGGCGGCGGTGTCTCGCTGATGACCGCCAGCAAAACCGGTGAGTCGGGGCGCAAGGGGAACACGGTCGGCAGCTACATGTGCACCGATCTGGCCTGCTCGCTGTATGCGCGCAACAAGAAGCGGCCCTCGATGGGCAGCCGGTATCGCGAGGATCTGACACCGGAAGAGAAGGCGCAGCGGGTGGTGGAGAACCTGAACGCCTTCGTGGACCGGCTCTACACGTAGTAGAACCGACGCGCTGACACGACAGGAGGTAGATGCTGTGCGCCGACACTCGATAACCCAAAGGGCCCGAGTTCTGTTGAACACCAACAGAACTCGGGTGTTCCTTGCCGGTCGAGTCGGCCCGGGGCGATCCCGGACCGGTCCGAGCGGAGCAGGAACCTAGAGCATCGCGTTCATGATGGTGCCCGCGCTGGTGGCGACGACGCCGCCGATCATCGCGCCCGCGACCATCTTCGGTGACTGCATCGCACCGCCGGTCCATTTCTCCCAGGCGAACTTTCCGCCCGCGACGGTGATGGCGACGATGCCGGACAACAGGATGAACCAGGTCAGATAGCTGACCATCTGCATGATCTTGTTCGCCAGTGGTGGTGCTTCGGGGGTCGGATTGCCGATCTGCGCCAAGGTATCGGTGACGGCGGCCAGAAACATGGGGTCTCACTCGGTAGCTCGGAGGGACGGAACGACGATCAACTCTGCACCGATGGTATCCGGTCAGGTGCGGTGGCGTCGGTGCCAAGTCGACCGTACCGATCGGTTTTGTTGGTGTGCAGGGGGTTCGCGCCCGTATCCTGGACCACGATCGAATACGACAGCGCTGGAACGCACTTCGCGGCACGCGATAGGGGAGCAGGCTATGAGCATCATTCTGACGTCGATGGCCGACACCATCACCACGTACGCGCAGATCGGTAATCCGTCGCCGGAAGCGCCTCCGCTGTCGGACAAGATCATGAAAATGGTTCAGTACTTGACCTGGTTCATGATCCTGTCGGGAGTGCTCGCCATCACCGTCGCCGGCGGAAAGTTCGCCTGGGAGAAGTGGAACGGCAGCGCGATGGAGTCGCCGAAGATGATCGCGGGCGCGATGATCGGCGGTGTGGTCGCCACCAGCGGCGGCACCATCATGAACGCGATTCTCGGCTAGATTCGCGCGCCCTTGGCGCGATTGCAGGCCCGGCACAGGATCTGCAGGTTCGTCGCGCTCGTCGCACCACCGCGACTGAGCGGGATGATGTGATCGAACTCCAGGTAGTGGCCGTCGCCGCATTCGACGCACGCGCCGCCGTCGCGCTGCCACACCTGGGCTTTCACATCCTGCGAGATGCTGCGGCTGTCACGCTGTCCCGGCGCGAGGACCAGGCGTTTCGATACGCGCAGCGCGCCTTCCAGCGCCGCCGCCACATAGTCGGGGTCGGCGACGCCGAAGGTCGCCCCGCCGCGCGCGGACGTCGCGGCGAGCACGACGGTGCCGTGTTCTGGATGCACCGACACCACCCGGTTCCAGGGGAGTTCGATGCCGGTGCCGTCGCCGACGAAGCGGAGTTTCTTGGAGCTGCCGATCAGGCGGCCCTCGGTGTTGCGCGGGCCGCGGGCGAGCATGCGGACGTGGACGGCGGGCAGATCGAGGTGGACGCGTTCGTCGGGGTCCAGGTGCAGGCCCGGGGTGTTGATGGTGGGCAGTTCGCCGGCACGCAGGCGGGACAGGGTGCGGCCGCGATGCATTCGGCGGCGCAGATCGTCGACGATGGGGCCCGACAGTGCCAGCTCGCTGACGACATGTTCGAAGGCCTCCAGCTCCTCGGCGAAGACCTCACCGTCGGCGAAGGCGAAGGCGACCATCCGTTCGACCTGGGTCAGGCCCGCCTCGCGCAGTAGTGTCCGGCCGCGCTGCTCGTCGATGCGCTGGAAGCGCAGGGCGGCCCACACGTCGATCCACTCCTGCGACATCGTGCCGGGGCCCGCGAGTGCGCGCCTGGCCCGGTTGCGCCAGTGGGTGAGGAATTCCTCGATCTCCTCGGCACAGTTCTTGCATTGGCCATGGCCGCCGAACAGTTTGCGCCGCAGGGGATTTCCGCAACGGGGGCAGCGGGCTCGGTGGTCGTGGATGTGGGTGTGGACGCTGGCGGTCCACTCGTCGCCGTCCCACCAGCGGAGCTGATCGGGGGTTTCCGGGTCTGGGTGCCAGTCGGCGAGGTCCGGGTCCTGCGGTGGTGGGGGTGGGACGTCGATGACGCGGCGAGACAAGGCCGGTGGGCGGGTCGACGGTGGTCCGGCGTGTGGTCGGGCCGCGGGATCCGGAGACCCGGGGACTGTGGTCCGGCTGTGTCGGTCCCGGTGCGCATCGGCCGGATCGATCGTCGAGGGCTCGGTAGTCGTCGTCGGGTCGGGTCGGGACGGCGCGCTCGCGCCTCGACCGTCGGGATGCGAGGCGTCGGCGGAGCTGGTCTGGAACGATCGCGCGGGCACTCTCGTCCGGTCAGCGGTCCCGGCGCCGGGTTGCCCGGCGGGTTCGTCCACAGTGACGCCGAATTCGGTGGCCAGCCCGGCCAACCCGCCGGACCAACCCTGGCCGATCGCGCGGAACCGCCACTGCCCGTCGCGGCGGTAGAACTCGCCGAACATCATCGCCTGGACGTCTTCGATGCTGTCGATGGTGAACTGGGCGATCGGGCCGTCGGCGGCGTGGACGGTCAGGGTGAGGTCGGGGAGTTGGTCGAAGGTGGCGTCGTCGAGGGACGCGCTGACGACGATGCGGGCCACGTCGGGTTCGGTGCGTGGCAGGGAAATGCTCAGCCGCGCGGTGCCGGGGGCGGGCTCCTGGTCGAGGGTCACCGCCTGGGAGGCGTGGCGGGGTGCGTTGAAGAAGACGAAATCGCGGTCGCCGCGGACCAGGCCCGACTCGGTGACCAGCAGGGCATGCGCGTCCACCGTATGCGCCGACCGCCATGAAACGACCACGGCAAGAAGCGATGTCGGGACCGGCGCGTGCGCACCCTTGCGTAGTTCCATGGTGTTCGCATGATGTCATGGAGGTCCGACAGGATTGTGGAGTGCTGCCGCGGAACCGGACACGAAGCCCGGAGTGGGGTGCTCATCCCTGCACCGGGGGCGTGGTTGCGGCACAGTGGTGTTATGACGAACCCGAGGAAACGGGGGCGCGCGGAGGAACCTGCTCCGGCGGCGCAGGGGCGGAAGGTGCCGGGGGCTGATTTGCTGTCGGCGGCGCAGGCGGCGGTGGGGGCTGCGCAGGCGGCGGCGGGGCAGGCTATTGATGCCGCTCAGCAGACCGCGGGGTATGCCTTCGATACGGCGGTGCGGTTGCCGCCTGCTTCGGCGCAGTTGGCGGCGCAGTTGCCGGATCTGGTGGATAACCTGTCGATCGCGGTCGAGCGGCTCAACAGCACTATCGATCGGCTGGATCGGACGTTGGCGTTGGCTGATCCGGTGTTCGCCACTTATGACCGGTTGTTGCCGCGGCTCGAGGCGATGATTTCGCTGGGTGAGGATGTGTTCGGTGCGGTGGCGAAGCTGCCGGGGGTCGGGCTGTTGGGGCGGATCACGGGGCGTGGGGGCGAGGAACCCGCGCCGGAACCGGAGCCGGAGAAGCGCGGTCGCCGTCGGCGCTGATTTCGCGAAGGTCGCACCGACCCGGCAGCAATGCGCACCGCCCGGCAGCGATGAGTCCCTACCCGGGTTGTGATGCGGGTGCGCCTCGACTCACGTCCGGGGTGCCAAGGCTCGGAACGTGGCGGCCGCTTTGAGCACCATCTCCGCGTACTCGTCCTCCGGATCGGAATCGAGCACGATCGCGCCGCCCGCGCCGATCCGCCACTCGTCGTCGTAGCGGACGGCCGTGCGGATGACGATATTGAGGTCGGCAGTGCCGCCGAGCCCGAGAAAACCGATGGTGCCCGAATAGATCCCGCGCGCTTCGGTTTCCAGCTCATCGAGGATTTCCATGGTCCGCAGCTTCGGCGCCCCCGTCATCGAACCGCCGGGGAAGCAGGCGCGCAGGCAGTCGATGACACCGGCATCGCGCAGCAGGGTTCCGCGCACCGTGGACACCAATTGGTGCAGGGTGGAATAGGTTTCGGTGTCCATCAGCTTCGGCACGTGCACCGAACCGACCTCGCACACGCGGCCGAGGTCGTTGCGTAGCAGGTCGACGATCATCAAGTTCTCGGCGCGGGTTTTCGGGTCGTCGGCCAGCGCGCGACGCAGGCGCTCGTCCTCGTCGGCGGTCGAACCACGCGGCGCGGTGCCTTTGATCGGCTTGCTCTCGACCACCCGGCCCCGGTCGACCTTGAGGAACCTTTCCGGCGAGGAACAAGCCACATCCAGACCGTCGAAGCGTAGGTAGGCGGCATACGGCGCCGGATTGCAGCGGCGCAATCGACGGTAGAAGGCGAGCCCGTCGTCGGGTGCGGCGGCGACGGCGACCGCGTCGGTCAGGCAGATCTCGTAGGACTCGCCCGCGTGTAGCCGGTCCTGACACACCGCGATGTCGGCCAGATAGCGGTCGCGCCCACGCACCAGATGCGCCTGTACCGCATCGGGATCGGCGGGCACGCGCAGGTCGGGGGGATTGACCCAGGTCGGCAGGCCAGCGAGCGCGTCAGCGGTCTCGTGTAACCACTGTGCGGCGGAATGCTCGCTCCCGGATTCGGTCAGCGTGAGCAGGTAGGTGCGCCCGGCCTCGTGGTCGACGACGATCAGACGGTCGGCGAAAATCCACTCGGCATCGGGGGTGGGGGAGCGGTGCGCAGCGCTCGCACCACAGTCGGCTTTCACCTCGTACCCGAGGTAGCCGACGTAACCTCCCGCGAAATCGAAAGGTAGCGACGGGGTTTCGCAGTGCCTGGCCCGGAGTTCGCGGTCGAGGTAGTCCAGGATGGTGCCCGCTATGGTTCGGGTGCCCTCGACGTCCGTCACGGTGACGGCACCGTCGCCCACCCGGTAGCCGACGATTTCGGCATGCGGCCCGCTCGCATCGCCGAGGAACGAGAACCGGTCGAGGCCGGGTTCGACGTGTTCACTGTCGAGCCAGAACGCGGTCGGAGCCGACGCGTACAGGCGAAGGAAGATCGCTTCCGTATCGATCGCTCGTTCGATTACCTTGTCCTGCAAGCGAAACGATCGTTCGGGTGAAACCGGCGCAACGGCTGCTGGTCCACGTACGACCACCGGCGCGGAAATCTGGACCCGCGCCTTGGTGAGATCGGCGAAGTTTCGCAGCAACGCGGCCCCGAACTCACTCGACACCGACTCGGGATGGAACTGCACACCCCACTGCGGCCGCTCCCGATGCCGCACCCCCATGATCACCCCATCGCTCGTCGACGCGGTCACCTCCAGCGTCGCGGGCAGCGGTTCCTGCGCGGCAAGGGAGTGATATCGCACGACGGTGAAGTCCTGCGGGAGACCGGCGAACAGGTCGCGATCGTCATGGCTCACCTGATCGAGAAAGCCGTGCCTGGCCCGCGGCGCCCGCTCCACCGACCCGCCCGCGCCGAGCACGATCCCCTGATGGCCGAGGCACACACCGAGCAATGGCAGGTCGGTCTGTGCGATGAGTTCCGTCGAGATGCCCATGTCGCGGGCGCGGTCGGGACGGCCAGGTCCGGGCGAGATCACCACATTGTCGAAGTGCTGTAGCTCCACCGGGCCCTCGTCGTTGCGCACGACAATCGGCTCGCTCCCGTTGACCTCGCTGATCAGCTGATAGAGGTTGTAGGTGAACGAGTCGTAGTTGTCGATCAAGAGCGTGCGCATCGTGGCAGAAACATTACGCCGCGCCCGCACGGGCGGGCACAATGTGCGCCATGGCTGTTTCTCAACCTGTCGATGTTGACCCGGCGATCGCCGATTTCGCGGCAATCGGGCGGTGGATGGACGAACAGGGCTTACCCGGGACGGAATTCGAGGCGGTCACCGCCATCGGCGGCGGCACCCAGAACGTGATGCTGCGCTTCACCCGGGGCGGGCGCGAGTTCGTGCTGCGGCGCGGACCCAAGCATCTGCGCGCCAAGAGCAATGAGGTGATCGGCCGGGAATCGCGGCTGCTCGGCGCCATCGCCGGCACCGAGGTGCGCTCGCCACGGGTGATCGCGGCCTGCGACGACGAGTCGGTGATCGGCGCGGTGTTCTACCTGATGGAGCCCATCCGCGGCTTCAACCCGCAGACCGAACTGCCGGAGCTGCACGCCGGTGACCCCGAGATCCGCCGCCAGATGGGGCTGTCGGCGGTCGCGGCCATCGCCCGGCTCGGCGCCCTCGACTACCAGGCGCTCGGCCTCGACGACTACGGCCGTCCCGCGGGTTTCCTCGAACGCCAGGTGCCGCGCTGGCTGCGCGAGCTCGACTCCTACAACACCAACGATGGCTACCCCGGCCCGCAGATCCCCGGTGTCGAGCACATCGGCGACTGGCTCGAACGGCACCGGCCGACCGACTGGATTCCGGGCATCATGCACGGCGACTGCCACCTGGCGAACATGATGTTCGACTACGACGGTCCCGAGGTGGCGGCGATGGTCGACTGGGAGATGTCGACCATCGGCGACCCACTGCTCGACCTCGGCTGGCAGCTGGCGACCCGGCCAGAACCCGGCACCGTCGGCGCGGGCCTGATGGGCACGCTCGGCACCGTCGGTGGGCTGCCGAGCGCGGCGGAGATGATCGAGCACTACGGCAAGTTCTCCGACCGCGACCTGGGCGCCGTCCCCTGGTACACCGTGCTGGCTTGCTTCAAGCTGGGCATCGTCCTGGAAGGCACCTACGCGCGGGCGTTCGCGGGCAAGGCGCCCAAACCGGTCGGCGACTTCCTACACGCGGTGACGCTGGAACTTTTCGAGCAGGCGAACAAGCTCGCCGAATGATGCCCGGATCTCGCCGATAGTTGGCGGAAAATTGATGGAGCACAAGTTGCGGACAACCTAAGCTCACTTCCATGATCGCCCCCGACACCAAGAACTGGACCTGGGTCCTCGAACGTCCCTGCGCCGAATGTGGATTCGACGCCGAGGCCATCGCGTTCGCTGCCGTGCCCGAGATCGTCCGCGACGGCGCGACCCGGATCGGCTCGGCGCTCGAACGCGACGATGCTCGGGTGCGGCCGGACGAGGCGACCTGGTCCGTTCTCGAGTACGGCGCGCACGTGCGCGATGTGTGCCGGATCTTCGACACCAGGCTCGCGCTGATGCTGGCGGGCGACGGTGTCACTGCACCGGCGTTCGAGAACTGGGATCAGGACGCGACCGCGCTCGCCGATCGCTACGACCTGCAGGACCCCGCTGTCGTCGCCGAGGAGCTGGCTGTCGCCGCCTATCACGTAGCCGCCGCCTTCGGCTCGGTGCCCGCGGATCGGCTCGACCTGCGGGGCGCGCGCAGCGACGGTTCGTTGTTCACCGTCACCTCGTTGGGCCGGTACTTCCTGCACGACCTCGTGCACCACGTCCACGACGTGCGCGGATAGAAATTTCTCGATGAATTTCTAGAACGTGTTTCAGAAACCGGCGATTTGTCGTTAGGGTGAGTGCAGTCACAACGAGGCACGAGCTTGGCGAGAGGTCTACCGGCATGAAGACGAAGGGCGCGATCCTGTGGGGCACCGATCAGCAATGGTCGGTGGAGGAGATCGAGGTCGGCGACCCCGTCGCCGGTGAAGTGCAGATCCGGATGGAAACGGCGGGCATGTGCCACTCCGACCATCACATCGTCACCGGGGCGACGCCGATGCCGGCGTTCCCGGTGATGGGCGGACACGAGGGCGCGGGCGTCATTACCAAGCTCGGCCCCAACTGTCCGGCCGATCTCGCGGTGGGCGACCACGTCATCCTGTCGTTCATCCCGGCCTGCGGGCGGTGCCCCTCGTGTGTTTCCGGGAACATGGCGCTGTGCGACCTCGGTGCGGGATTGCTGATGGGACAGGCGATTTCGGACGGCACCTACCGCATCCAGGCGCGCGGCGAGAACGTCATCCCGATGTGTCTGCTCGGCACCTTCGCCCCGTACATGACGGTGCACCACACGTCCGTGGTCAAGATCGACCCCACCATTCCGTTCGAGGTGGCCTGCCTGGTGGGTTGCGGCGTGCCGACCGGGTTCGGTTCCTCGACCCATGTGGCGCAGGTGCAGCCGGGGGAGACCGTGGTGATCGCGGGCATCGGCGGTGTCGGCATGAGCGCGCTGCAGGGCGCGGTGCTCGCCGGTGCGTCGAAAGTCATTGCCATCGACCCGAATCCGTGGAAGCGCGAGCAGGCGCAGAAGTTCGGCGCCACCCACACCTACGAGAGCATGGCCGCCGCGATCATGCCGATGATCGACGCCACCGAGGGGCGGATGGCCGAGAAGGTCATCCTCACGATGGGTGAGATGCACGGCGACTACGTCGAAGAGGGCTTGATTCTCACCGGCAAGGCGGGCACCCTCGTCGTCACGTCGATGGGGCGCATGGACGCGAGCGACGTGAAGATGAACAGCTTCCTGCTGTCGATGCTGCAGAAGACGGTGAAGGGCACCATCTTCGGCGGCGGTAACGCCCGCCAGGACGCGCCGCGACTGCTGGCGCTCTACAAGGCCGGCCAGCTCAATCTCGACGACATGGTCACCCGCAGTTACTCACTCGAAGAGATCAACCAGGGATACCAGGACATGTTGGACGGCAAGAACATTCGCGGCATCATCCGCTACACCGAAGCCGACTGGTAGATCAGCTCTTTCGGGTCCGCTCGGCGAGACGAACCGCGACCTGCGCGATCAGGTCGAACGGAATCGGTTCGCCGAGTGGGAATTTCAAGGTGCCACGACCCGTGTTGTAGGGCTCGACGGCCTTGTCGAAAGCTTCGTCGCCTTCGGGAACGGGGTACACGCTCACGTGGGCTTTCCAGCCCGCGAAGAAGATGAACACCCGGCCGTCGATGGTGGCGGCCGGGATGGCGTAGCTGATCTTCTCGCCCGTGTCGGGGACCGCGCGGTGGATCGTGTCGCGGATCTGCTGCAGGACGGCGCGTTCGGCCGCCGGTTGGGCGGCCAGATAGGCGTCCACGGAGGTGGGTTTGTCGGCCATGGTTCCTCCCACTGGGTAGGCGGCAATTCTAGGCCCTGACCAGCACTTCCTTCGGATGACCCGCGGCTTCGAGGCGGCCGTCGCGCAGTAGCAGGCAGTAGTCGGCCTGCTCCGCTTCGGCCATGTCGTGGGTGGCCTGCACCACGGTGACCCCGGTTGCGCTGATCTCGGCCAGTGCACGGGAGATCTCGGCGCGCGAGGTTGCGTCCAAGCCGGTCGAGGGCTCGTCGAGCAGCACCAGGTCCGACTGCTGGGCCAGCGCTTGGGCGAGCAGAGTGCGTTGGCGCTGGCCTCCCGAGAGAGTGTCGAGTCGCCGTGACGCCAGGTCGGTGAGGTCCATTCGCTCCAGGCAGGCTCGGGCGATCTCGCGATCCTCCTTGGTGAGCCGCCGCCACGGACCGCGGTGCGCCCAGCGGCCCATGGCCACCGCCTCGCGCACTGTCATCGGTAGTGCTGCGGGAATAGCGCTGTGCTGCACCACGAATGCCGGTTTTTGCGCGGTGGATCGGTGCACGGTGCCCGACTGCGCCGTGACCGTGCCCGCGAGGATGCCGAGCAGGGTCGACTTCCCGGAACCGTTGGGTCCGACGATGGCGGTGATCCGGCCGCGCGGGATGGTCGCCGATATCTCCGACAGCACGGGTTGCCCGGTGTAACCCGCTGTCAGGCGTTCGATACGGAACGCTGCGTCATCTGTGTGTGTCATCTCACCTCATTTGAAACGATAATCATTTTCAGTATATCGTTCCGCGCTATGGATTGGCTGATCGCACCGTTCGAGGTGGCATTCGTGCAACGAGCGATGTGGGGTGGGCTGCTCGTTTCCTGCGTGTGTGCCCTCGCCGGAACCTGGGTGGTGGTGCGCGGCATGGCATTTCTCGGCGACGCGATGGCGCACGGGATGCTGCCCGGGGTGGCGGTGGCGGCGCTGCTCGGTGGGAATCTGATCGTCGGCGCGGCGATCAGCTGCACCGCGATGGCGTTCGGGGTGTCGGCGCTCTCGCGCAGTAAACGGTTCGCGGCCGATACCGCGATCGGGTTGTTGTTCGTGGGGATGCTCGCGGCCGGTGTGATCATCGTGTCGCGGTCGCAGTCCTTCGCGGTCGATCTGACGGGGTTCCTGTTCGGTGATGTGCTGGCCGTGCGCACCGTCGACCTGTGGTATCTCGTTGTGGCGCTGGCGATTGCGCTGGTGATCGCGGTGCTCGGGCATCGGGCGTTCGTGGCGCTGACCTTCGATCCGCGCAAGGCGCACACGCTCGGATTGCATCCGAAGGCGGCGCAGGTGGCGTTGATCGGGTTGCTGACGTTGGCGATCGTGGCCTCGTTCCATGTTGTCGGGACGCTGTTGGTGTTCGGGTTGCTGATCGCCCCGCCCGCGGCGGCGGTGTACTGGTCGGATCGGATTCCGGTGGTGATGGTGATCGCCGCGCTGGTCGGCGGGTTCTCCACCGTTGCGGGACTTGTCATTTCGTGGCACGCGGGGACGGCGGCGGGGGCGACCATCGCGGCTGTGGCGGTGGGGTCGTTCTTCGTGTCCGCGATCTGCTCGGCGGTGCGTGAGCGGTTCGGGAAGGTCGGGGCGGCGTCGGTGGCCGCGCTTGCCGCGCTGCCGCTGGTGGGGTGCGCGGCGGCTGAGGAACCCGCGGTGGTCGAGGAGACTCCGCACGGGTACGTCGCTGGTGCGGAGGAGATGAGCGAGGCTCAGACGCGCCTGGTGATCGCGGATGCGGGCGGAGCTGTTCGGGTGATCGATCTGCTGACCGAGAAGGTCACCTCGATTGGTCCGGAAAGCGCTGGTGCGCACGCAGATCCGAGCAGTTCGGGAGTGTCACCTTCGCCGAGTGGTGGTGACCGGGCGCCGACCATGGGCGGTGACGGCCGGTACGCGTATTTGAGTTCGGGTGGGTCTGTTCGGCTTGTGGACAGTGGTGGGTGGACGGTCGACCACGACGACCACCGGCACTACTATCAGGCGCCGATCCGCGACGTCGGCGCGGTTGCCGCGACGGGGGCCGGTGCCGGGAGTGCTTCTTCCGGAACGGATTCGGGGTCAGCAGATGGTAGCGGCGCGAATGGTCCCGGCGCCTCGGGTGTCGGGACGGGTACCGGTTCCGCGGTCGTCGGCGCGTACAGCGACGCCGCCGTCGCATCCGTTGTGCTCGACTCCGGGGCGACGATCCTGTTCGACCGGCCGACGCTGGACGGCGGTGTCGCTCGGGAACAACGCCGCGTCGAGGGCATCGCGCTGCCGTACGCGGAGCGGATCGTGGTCGCCGACGGTTCGGGTCGCGTCGAGGTGCGTGGGCGTGATGGTGCGGCGGGACAGGTGCACAACGCCACCTGCCCGCAGCCGAAGGGGCAAGCCGTCACACGGCGCGGAGTCGTATTCGGTTGTGCTGACGGGGCGCTCGTGGTGGCACAGCGAGAAGGTGACTTCGTCGCCGAGAAGATTCCCTATCCGGCGCCGACCTCCGACCGGGCGAGCGCGTTCACACACCGGCCCGGGAGCATCACGCTGACCGCGCTGGCCGGTCGTGACGGCGTGTGGACGCTCGATGTCAGGAAGAAGACCTGGACGCGGACCGCGATCACCGATCCAGTTGCGGTGAACACCGCCGGGGAAGGGGCGTCGCTGCTGGTACTCACACGCGACGGTGTCCTGCACGGCATCGACCCCGTATCCGGCTCGGAGACAGCGCAACTCGTTGTTCCCGGCGGACCCGTCGAAGGGCAACCGGTGATTCGCGTCGATCCGGATCGCGCCTACGTCAACGACATTCGTGGCCGCAAGGTCTACGAGATCGCCTACAACGACAACCTCCGTGTCGCGCGCACGTTCGAGTTGGACATCGCGCCGTCGCTGATGGTGGAGACGGGGTTGTGATGCGCGTATCCCTCGACGTGCGGCCACCGACCACAGCTGGTGCGCGCGGCGCGACGATGTTCGCAGCCGACGCGCCAACGGCCGAACGAGTTTCCTCGATGTCTGGGAGGCCGATGTCTGTGTATCACCCTATTGGCCGAATCCGGCTGGTAGCCCGCACTTTCCGCGTTCGCAGCGCGCTCGGAGCCAGCGCATCGTCTGTCGGCGCGGCGATGCGCCGGACGGCCCGGCTGTTCGTCGCGGCCGCGCTGCTCATCCCGTTGCTCGTCGCGTGCACCAGCGGGTCCGAGCGGTCCGGGATCGTGGTGACCACGAACATTCTCGGCGACCTGACCAAGGCGGTCGTGGGTGACGCGGTGCCGGTGACAGTGTTGATGCAGGCAGGCACCGACCCGCATTCGTTCGCGATCTCCGCACGTCAGGCGGCCGATATCGAGCGGGCCGCGCTGGTGGTGCACAACGGGCTCGGGCTCGAGGAAGGCGTGGCCCGGCACGTGCAGGCGGCGGTGACGGCGGGCGTGCCTGCCATTGCCGTCGCCGAGAAGGCGGACCCGATCCGCTATGCCTCCGACGAATCCGTGGGACAACCTGATCCGCACTTCTGGACCGATCCTGCGCGGGTGCGCATGGCGGTCGAGGCGATCAGCGCGGAAGTGCTGGCGAAGGTCGACAGCATCGATGCCGGTGCGGTACAGGCCAATACGCAGCGCTACCTCGGCGAAATCGACCAGCTGGATCGATGGATGACCGACCGGTTTGCCGCGATCCCGGCCGAGCGCAGACAGCTGGTCACCGACCATCACGTCTTCGGTTATCTCGCACAGCGATTCGGGTTCCGGGTGATCGGCGCGGTGATCCCCAGCGGCACCACCCTGGCCTCGCCCAGTGCCTCGGATCTCGACGGACTCGCCACCGCGATCAGGACCGCGGGCGTGAACGCGATCTTCGCCGATTCCTCGGCGCCCGACCGGCTTTCGCGCGTCCTCGCCGAACACACCGGGCTGCAGGTGCAGGTGATCGCCCTGCACACCGAATCACTGACCTCGCCCGGTGAGGGCGCGGCCACCTATCTGGAGATGGCACGAGCCAACACCGACGCCATCGCCCGTGGTTTATCCGGGCCCACAACGTAATTCACGCACGAAGAGATGGAGCAACACATGAACAGGTCACGGATCACCACGATGGTGGCCATGTCCGGGGCACTCGCCTCGGTGCTGGCGCTGAGCGCTTGCGGCACAGAGGATTCCGACCACGGTCACGAGCACACCCCGGGTGCGGAACCGATCGCGCTCACCTATGAGGGCGGCATCTACGTCCTCGACGGCGCCACGCTCGCCCAGGAAGGCGACGTCAAGCTCGACGGCTACAACCGCCTCAACCCGGCCGGCGACGACGACCACCTGATGGTGACGACCAAGGACGGCTTCCGGGTCTTCGACGCCTACGCCGCGAAGTTCACCGGAACCGAGTACCCCGCTGGCAAGCCCGGCCACGTGGTGCCGCACGCGGGCAAGACGGTGCTCTTCGCCGATGCCACCGGTGAGGTCACGATCGTCGACACCGACAAGATCGACAGCGGCAAGTCGTCCGGGACCTACAGGACCGCCACCGCACACCACGGTGTCGCCGTCGAGCTGAGCAATGGGAACCTGCTGGTCACCCTCGGCACCGAGGACGCACGGGTCGGCTTCATGGCCCTCGACAAGGACCGCAAGGAGATCGCCCGCAACGAGGACTGCCCCGGCGTCCACGGCGAGGCCACCGCGCAGGGGGAAACAGTGGTGGTCGGTTGCCAGACCGGCGCCCTCGTCTACCGCGACGGCAAGTTCACCAAGGTGACCAGCCCGACCCCCTACGGCCGGATCGGCAACATGTCCGGCAGCGAGGTCTCGCCGATCGTGCTCGGCGACTACAAGCAGGACAAGGAAGCCGAACTCGAACGCCCGCAGCAGATCTCGCTGGTGAACACCGCCGACGGCACCCTGCGCCTGGTCGACATCGGCACCAGCTACACCTTCCGTTCGCTGGGCCGCGGCCCGCAGGGTGAGGCGCTGGTGCTCGGCACCGACGGCAAGATCCACGTGATCGACCCCGTCGCGGGCAAGGAAGTTCGCACCATTCCGGTGCTCGGCACCTGGCAGGAGCCCCTCGACTGGCAGGACGCCCGCCCGGCGCTGTTCGTTCGCGACGGAATCGCCTACGTGAGCGACCCGGCGACCAAGCAGGTCCACCGCGTCGACCTGGCCGAAGGAAAGGTCACCGCCACGGCCACCCTCGCCGCCGCGCCGAACGAGATCACCGGCGTCACCGCGCACTGACACCAGAACGCATCCGGCCGCATTCGAGCCGGACGCGATCGTGGTCGCGACCCGCAAGACCGGCCTAATCGTCCAATTGGGCCCGTTTCAGTCAAAAAACTGACTGAACGCCGCTGATTTGGACGATTAGGCCGGGGTGATCGGTACTCACCGTCCCGGCGATGCCTGGCTGAAGGGACACCGGCCTACCGGTCGGCGCACCGCACGACGACCTCGCGCAGGTTGCGGCTGCGCACATCGTCGAGGATCGCCATGCCGAGCCGGTTCATGCTGTAGCCGAAGCCCAATCCTGTTGTGGGGTCGGCAAATCCGAACGATCCACCCAGGCCGGTGGTGCCGTAGGCGCGCTTGTCCGAGCCGAAACGGAAAGTGCCGCGCGACTTCCGGAAACCCAGGTGGTAACGACTCTTGGTGTGCAAGACCAGGTCATCGGCGGGCACATCGTCGGCGGTGTCGGCGGCCGCGAGCAAGTCGAGAACCTCGTCGCTGATCGGCAGGACACCGGTTCGGCCCGCGGCGGCGCCGTAGACCTGCGCGAGCGCACGGGCGTTGCCGACACCGTTCATGCCGGGCCATTCGATTTCGAGGAACTCCCGGCGCGCGGCTCGAGCGGGCGCGCCAGGACGCGGATTCGTCAGCGCTGCGTAGGAATAACCGCGCTTGGCGTAGACCTCACCGCCGATGCGCAGCGGCACATCACGCCGCTCGTAGCGCCAGATGTCCCAGCCCTTCGTGGCGGACAGTTGGGCGACCCGTTCCATCGGCTCGGACTCTGGCAGTCCGATGAACAGATCTGCGCCGACCGGGCCCGCGATCTCTTCGGCGAAGAACCGCCCGAGGCTACGGCCCGCCGGATCCACCCGCCGGAGCAGTTCGCTCTGATACAACCCCAACGTCAGCGCGTGATAACCGTGCCGGGTGCCCGGCTCCCACGCCGGTTTCTGCGCGGCGAGCACCGCGCCGAGGGCATCACGGTCTACCAGCTCACGCAGTTTCACGATCCGGTCGAGCCCGGACAGCCCGGCCTGATGGTCGATCAGCTGACGCACGGTGATCGCCTCTTTGCCCTGCGCGGCGAACTCCGGCCAGTACTTCGCCACCGGCGCCTCGTAGTCGAGCAGCCCGCGCGAGACCGCCGTCGCGATCGTGAACGCCGACATCCCCTTCGATGAGGAGAACACCGGCACGATCGTGTCGCGCTCCCACGCCACCTCGCGTTTGCGGTCGCGATGGCCTGCCCACAGGTCGACCAGTGGCTGGTCACCGGCGTAGACGGCGACGGCGGCGCCGATCTCGCCGTGGTGGGTGAAGTTGCGGCGGAAAGCGTCGGCGACGGGGCCGAAACCGGCCGCCACGTCGCCGTGGATCGATGGTGCGGGACTCATGGTGACCTCGATCGTAGCGGCGTCTCGTACGCTGCGGATATGCGATCGTTGCAGCAGGTTCAGGACTGGCCCGTCAAAAATGCCGCCGCCGCCGTGGTCACCGCCGACAGTGTGTCGAGCATCGGCGATACCGAGCGGGTGTTCCGGCTCGCCTCGGTCACCAAACCGCTCGTCGCCTACGCCACGCTCGTGGCGCTCGAGGAAGGCGCGGTCGAACTCGACCAACCCGCTGGTCCGCCCGGATCGACCGTGCGTCATCTGCTCGCCCACACCTCTGGCGTCGCGTTCGCCACCCCCGAGGTGATCGCCGAACCCGGCGCCCGCCGGATCTATTCGAGCGCGGGCTTCGAACTGCTCGCCGATTTCCTCACCGCGCAGACCGGGATCGAATTTCCGCAGTATCTGCGCGAGGCCGTTTTCGAACCGCTCGGCATGACCACAGCGGTCCTCGACGGTTCCGCTGGCCACGCGGGCAGCGCCTCCCTCGCCGACCTCACGCTATTCGCCGGAGAGTTGCTGATACCCCAATTGATATCTCGGCAAACATTGGACGAGGCGACCTCGGTGCAATTCCCCGACCGCAACGGAGTACTGCCCGGATACGGCTCCCAGCGCCCCAACGACTGGGGACTGGGATTCGAAATCCGCGACGGGAAAACCCCGCACTGGACCGGTTCGGCCAATTCGGGGCGCACCTACGGGCACTTCGGGCAGTCCGGCACGTTCCTCTGGGTCGACCCGGAAATAGGGGTGGCGACAATCGCGTTGAGCGACGAGAATTTCGGTGACTGGGCCAGAACGGCGTGGCCGAAATTCAGCGATTCCGTTATCGCAGAGACACATAACACGCAGTAAAGTAACACGCGCAACACCGCACACTTCAGTACACTCGTGCCACGCCAGACCACGACGGGCCGTTGGGGAAGACGTTCCTTGTCGAGGCTGGAGGTGTTGTTAGTGCGCGCATCGAGTCAGTTCGCTGACGCGACGGCGGGTGTGGTTTACATCCACTCATCGCCCGCCGCGTTGTGCCCGCACGTGGAATGGGCGCTGTCCACCGCGCTCTCCTCGCCGGCGAAATTGCGCTGGAACACCCAGCCCGCCGACGGACAACTGCGCGCCAGCAGCGATTGGATCGGCCCCGTCGGCACCGCGGCCCGGATAGCCCAATCATTGCGCACCTGGCCGGTCCTGCGCTTCGAAGTCACCGAGGACCCCAGCGAAGGCGTCGACGGCGAACGCTACAGCTTCGTCCCCGCCCTCGGCCTCTGGCACGGATCCACCGGCGCCAACGGTGACGTGATGCTCGGCGAAATGCGATTACGCGCCTTACTCCAAGCCGCCTCCGAACTCGACTCCCACGGCACCTTCGACCTCTCCACCGAACTCGACCGCGCGCTCGGCTCGCCCTGGGATGAGGACCTCGAGGCGTTCCGGCAGGGGACCGACAGTGTCGGGGCGGAAGTTACCTGGTTGCGACGGGACGTGGGTTAACGGCTCTCGTCCGCACTCTGCGCTGATCCGGGCGCAGCGGTCGTCATGGTGACAGGCCGATTGAGGTAGAGCGCGTGGGCCGCGCACAAGATTGCGCAAAGCGTGAGCACCGACGCGGCTGCGAGTAGTGCGCGTCGGAGTCGGTGTCGGTCGCTGTACCCGACCGAGTTCTGAAAGAGAACCGGCGTGACAGCGCCTGCCGCCGCTGTTGCGAGCGTGTGCGCGTAGGACCACTGGCCTGCCCAGGTCTGCAGCAGCACCCAGGCGAAATGCGACACCCGTTCCGTGGCCGCGCCGTTCAGCCAGTGCACGGTCCATGTTGTCGAGACAACTCCGCCGAGTGCGGCGAACGGCCACAGCACAACGGTTCCGACAACACCGAGCACGCCGCATCTGGCGAGGAAACCGGCCCGCTCGCGGGCGCCGACGCGAACAAAAGCCGTTGCCGGAAGCCCGATCCCGACCGCAACGCCCGCCCCGATCGCCAACGGCAGGACGATCAGCCACAGGTAGCTCGCCGCCGTGGCCGATGACGACAACACGTCGGATCCGAACTCCCGCACCGCCAGCAGGGCGCCGACAGCGCCGCCGACCACCGAAACGAGGAGCGTGGCCACAATCGCCGACGCCACGGTGGTCGCTATCGCCCGCCTCATGGTTCGCCTGCTGGTCGATAGTGCTGAATCGGTCACGCCGCCCACTGTATTCAGCGTCCAGCTGGTTTGTGGCCGGGCGTGGCCCCTGTGCGATGCCGGCTGCTAGCGTCGTCGATATGAATAGTGGGGGCGGGAAATTCGTGTGGTCTGTGGTGTTGGTCGGTGCGATGGCGCTGACCGGATGTTCCTCTGACGGCGCGGAGGCGGGCCCGACATCGCAATCCGCGCGCCCGCCCGCTGCTCCGGCCGCGACCTCGACATCGCCGACGGCCCCTGCGCCGGCAGGCGATCTGACCGGGATGACCTGCACCGAATTCCTCGCACTCGACGATGCCACCCAGAAGTCCACGGTGCCTGCCCTTGCCGACCAACTCGGTTACAAGACGAAGGTGCACCCCGGCAACTACAAGATCGTGCAGTCGTTGTGCAAGACGGACGAGTCCAAGCTCGTGAAGGAGTGGCTCGGCCGGGCATGATGCGGCGGTGGTCTCAGGCCGGGCGTCGTGGGGGAAGTGTGATGCGGTCGAGATCGACAGCGAGGACGGCTCCGGGGAAGTCCGCCTGTTCGGTGAACAGATGGTCCTCGTTGGCGGTGTACCGCTCGGAAAAATGTGTCAGGACAAGGGTGTTCACGCCGCAAGTGCGGGCTACCTCGCCTGCTTGGCGTGCGGTGAGATGGCCGCGTTCGTGTGCCTGGTCTGTTTCGGTGTCGAGGAACGTGGACTCGATGATCAGCATGTCGACGCCGTCTGCGAGCTCGAAGACGTTGTCGCACAGGCGGGTATCCATGACGAAGGCGACCTTCTGGCCCGGCCTCGGTGCTGAGCACTCCTCCAGCAGTGGCCCTGATAGATCGCGGATCGCGGCGCCGGAGATGCCGTGCTCACGCAGCTTCTCGGGTAGGAACGTGCGACTGTCCGGCTCGGCGAGGCGGTAGCCGTAGGTGGGGATGCTGTGGTCCAGGGGGAGAGCGGTGAGGGTGAAACCGTTGCCCTGCAACGTTTCGCCGGGGCCACTCACCGGGTGCTCGACGAGCGTCGGCGAGCCGTAGTAGCTCGTCGCGTACCTCAGCCGCTCCCAATACTCGGCGCCCTCGGCGGGGTAGACAGCGTGCACATCATGGGGCACCCCGTCGCGAGCGAGCCGCTGCACGATGCCGGGGACGCCGAGTGAGTGATCGCCGTGAAAGTGGGTGACACACAACCAATTCAGCTCGGTCGCGGAAGCGCCCGCGTGCGCCATCTGACGCTGCGTTCCCTCGCCCGGATCGAACAGCACGCCCTGCCCGTCCCAGCGCAGGAGGTATCCGTTGTGATTGCGGCGACGGGTGGGCACAGCACCTGCTGTGCCGAGGACGACGAGTTCTCGTGTCGACATCGGCCCATCCTCGCGGGTCACGGCGGCGGTGTCACCTCGATTGACCGCGAGCGGAGCATCGGGCATGTTCGTAGTCGCCCCGACCGATGACGCGACCATGCCGGAGGATGCTGATGGACATATTCGACTACGACTCGGAACTGCGTCTGCACAACGGGCACCTGCTCGCCGCCGCACGGGTCGGAACCCGTGATCGTGTGCTCGATATCGGTTGTGGCACAGGCCAGACCACGCGTGCCGCTGCCCGCGCCGCCGTCGACGGCAGCGCCTTCGGGATCGACATCACCGAACCGATGGTCGAACGAGCGCGCGAACTCAGCGCCGACGAGGGTCTGTCCAACATCAGCTTCGAGCTCGCCGACGCGCAGGTATACCCGTTCCCATCAACGTATTTCGATCTCTGCATCAGCAGGTACGGCGTGATGTTCTTCGCCGACCCGGTCGCCGCCTTCACCAATATCGCGCGCGCACTACGCCCTGGAGCTCGACTCGCGTGGCTGGTCTGGCAGAACCATGACCGCAACGAATGGGCCGGCTCGGTATTCGGTGAAGTCCTCGCCGGCGTGATCGCCACCCCGGCGCCCGGCCCGTTTTCCCTCGCTGACCCAGCCGTAGCCGAAAGCGCCCTGACCGCAGCCGGTTTCACCGATATCGCCTTCACTGAGGTAGCCGAGCCCGTCGACTACGGCCCGAACAGCGCCGCCGCCTACGACAACCTGCTCCGCCTGTCCGGCTTCAGGTCCTTCCTCGCCAACCTCGACCCGATCGCCGCCGACGAAGCCCGCGCCCGACTACGCGCCACCCTCCTGGACCACCAAACTGACAGCGGCGTGCACTTCGACTCACGCTCCTGGCTCATCACCGCCCGCCGTTCTCGAGCGGGCGCTGAGACAGGCGGCACGCCCGTTCGGTAGTCGGCGACGCGCTCGACGTCGGTCAGCGGCACCCGCTTCACAGGTGGCGGGTGCCGTCGAGGTGGAATACCTGACGATTGTGGAAGAAGTCGTCTTCTCTGAGTTCGGTGATACCGCCGGGGGTGGCGCGGAAAGCCGCGTATCCCGCTGACTCGATCGGCATTCCGATCCATGCCGCGATCACAAAGGTGAGGCTACCGCCGTGCGTTACGACAACCTGGTGTCGGCAGGTGCTCGCCACGATCGAGTCCATGGCGGCGTAGATACGTTGCGCGAAGACAGCTTTCGTCTCGGCTCCCGGAATACCCTCGTCGTGCCCCATCCGGTCGCCGACGAGAGGTGGCGGGACGTATCTCGCATCGAGCCACTGCTGAGGCCTGCCGCCTGCCTCGCCGTACGACTTCTCGCGCAGTCGCGCATCGAGGATCGGCTCGACGCCCAGTGCCGCACCGACTGCTTCGGCCGTCTGCGCTGTGCGTCGCAGGTCCGAGGAATACAGCTCGACCTCAACGTTTTCGGGGATCCGCGTTCGCAACTCCGTGGCAACTGCGGCAGCGGCGATCGTTCCGGCCGGAGTGAGTTCGGAGTCGAACCAACCGCCGACGAGCTGGTCGAGGTGATGCGTCGCCTCGGGATGGGTGACCACGAAGATATTGCGCATCGCTCATCCTCTCGTGGGCTATAGGGGAAGTGCTGAGCCTGCGGTGCGGTTCGGTGGGGTATCGGGTGTCGGCGTTGGATCCAAGGTCGCGAGGAAGGTGGTGAGGAGGGTGTGGCCGTGTGGCCAGTCGCCGAGATTGCTGGCCGTATTGAGGTGGCCGCGGGGGCCGACATCGATGTGCGGGAGTTGCCAGCGTCGGCTCATTTCCTGGGCCGCGTCGGGGGTGCAGTACGGGTCGTTCGTGCTTGTCACCACAAGACCGGGGACCGGGAGGGGCTTGGGTGCGAGATCGACGAAAGTCGGTGCGGCACTTGATGGGAAGTTCACGCCGGTCGGGTCCGGTGGGGCGACCATCAAGACACCCTGTGCGGCGTTGTCCGGCTCTCCTAGCCAGTGCGCGACGGCGAGGCAGCCGAGGCTGTGGGCGATCAGCACCACATGCTCTCGTGATCGGACCGCCGTCGAGATCGCACTCGTCCAATCCGCCAGATCCGGTGCCGACCACGAGGACGGCGCGATCCGATCGGCCCCGTCCTTCTGTTCCCACAGTGTCTGCCAGTGCCGCGCATCCGATCCATCGATCCCAGGAACCATGATCAACTGCATCTTCGTCTCCGATCTGTGTTCAGTCGGCCCTACTATGCGATGAATGATCACCAGCCAGCACCCCGAGCCGATGAATCCGAGGAAAACGGTCGAATCAAACGCTGATCCATTGGATCGAATCGATCTGGCGATGCTGGCGATCCTGCAAACAGAAGGTCGAATCAGCGGAGCCGACCTCGGCCGTCGGGTCAGACTTTCGCAACCAGCGGTCTCCGCGCGCCTACAGCGGCTCGAACGAACCGGTGTCATCACCGGCTACCGCGCGCTCGTCGACCCTGCTCGGCTCGGCCTCAACCTGCACGCCGTCGTCCGTCTTCGCACCACGCACGCACATCTGACCGAAGCGATCGCGCTCTTCGACGCGACCGCCGAAATCACTCAGGTCTATCGCCTCACCGGAGAGGACTGCTTCCTCGTCGATATCCACGCGCCCGACGCGCGCCGGCTCGAGGAGATCGTCGACAGGGTCGCGCGATTCGGGCCGGTCACCACCTCGCTGGTACTGCGGGAGTATCCGTCGAAACCTATAGTTCCCGCCGACGGTCGTTCACGTCGACCCTGATCGGCATCACGATGGTGAATCCTTCGGTGGTGGTTGTGCCTCTTATGTATGTCGCGACGGACGTCGGGACGGGACATGGAGGTTTGTTGTGGTTGTCGGAATTGGTGTTGTGGTCGGTCTGATGTTGGTGTGCACCTGCATGTATGTGGTGAAGCGCAAGCGGGCTGGGCGTGGGTGAGTCTCGGTGGCCTGATGAGCGGTTGATCGTTGCCGCGCAGGGTGGGGATGTGGATTCGATCGCGGCTTTGGTGTCGGGGGCGCATCCGCATATTCAGCGGTTCGCCCATTCACTGTGTGCCACAACGGAAGATGCTGAGGATGCGGCGCAGGAGGCGTTGATCATTCTGTATCGCAAGATCGGGATGTTGCGGGCCTCTGGTGCTTTGGCGTCGTGGATGTTCCGGATCGTTCGCAACGAGTGCCTGCGCCGGGCGCGGTTGGCGGGGCGAATCACGTTGCAGCACAACGTCGCTGTCGCTTCGGCTGAGGAGGAGGTGTTGCGACGACTCGAGGCGGGGAGGGTGGCGGCCGCGGTCGCCGCTTTGCCCGCGGATCAGCGGAGCGTGTTGATCATGCGCGATATTCAGGGCTATAGCGGGCGGATGGTCGCCGATGCGCTCGGGCTCAGTACGGCGGCGATGAAGTCGCGGCTGCACCGGGCTCGGGCGGCGATTCAACAAGCGCTTCAGGGTGCTGGAGGAAAAGATGAGTGACGAGTTCGCGAGTAAGTCCGTGTTCGAGCACCTGGTGCGTGGCGGCTTGGGATTCGGTGCGCTGGTGGGGTCCGTTGCGTTGATTCCGGTCGTCGGGGTGGTGAGCTTGGTGTTGCTGCCCGTCGGGTTGGTCGCGCTGCGTGGGTGTCCGATGTGTTGGGTGATCGGGCTGATGCAGACCTTGTCGCGCGGCAAGCTGCAGCGTTCCTGTGAAGACGGTCAGTGCAAGCTGACCGTCGGCGGGCACGACCCGCATCTGGGCGCTTCCTGAGAAGCTGACGTCTTCGAGCGGCCGGTGCTCGGGCCGCTCGAAGACGGTCAGTTGGCGTGGGCAGTGCGGACTCGGACAGCGAACGCGATCTGCCACAGGCCGATGAACAGCGTCGGGAGACGCTCGTAGAGACCGGCCAGCGAATTCGCACCCTCGGCGGTCCCTTCGACCGCGGCGAAGAACGCGCCGACCGCCGCCAGCGACACCACGCCGGTCGCCACCGAGAAGGCAGACCAGCCGGGGGATCGACGGCTCACGGCGGCGAACGCGGCCACCGGGAACGCCACGAACACCACCAGGGCGCCCAAGCTGTGCACTGTGCCGATCGTGGTGATGGTGGTCGGTGCGCCCGCGGGGAAGTCGAGGACCGGGTCGGTCGGGAAGAAGCCGATGAGAATCAGGCCCGCCCCGGCGATGAGCAACGACACGTAGCCCGTGAGGCGGAGGGCGGCGCAGCGTCGTAGCCCTTCGGCGAAACACAGTGTCAGTGCGCCGTAGAGGAGGAAGTTCGCGTTCTGGATCCAGCCGTGCGGGGCGAGGCTGAGGGCGCTGATGGTGTCGTGCGAGGAGACGTAGTCGGGTTGTGCCGCACCGTTGACGAGGTAGGTCGCGATGAAGACGACCGGGCCGGACGCACCCAGCAACAAGAGCGTTTGTGTACTGCGTATACTCATGATTACAACGTACACATCTCGTGTGTACGTTGTATACGCGAGAGAGGGGCAGTGTGACTTTTCTGTGGGAACGGATGGCTCAGACCACACCGGGTAAAGCCTTGTCCGCCAAGCTGATTGCCGAGACCGCGGTGAAAGTCGCCGATGTCGAGGGGCTCGATGCCATCACCATGCGGCGTCTCGCCACCGAACTGGGTGTCACCCCGATGGCCGCCTACCGGCATGTGTCGAACAAGGACGAGGTCCTCGAGCTGATGGTCGACCTGGTTTACGGCGAGATCGATCCGCCTGACGGCACCGATTGGCGCGAGACCCTGTGGGCGATCGCCCAGGCGGTTCGCACGCTGATCCTGCGTCACCCCTGGCTCACCCGCCTGTCGGCGCCCCAGATGCTCTACGAGCTGACCCCGCATCGATTGGCCCTCACTGAGCAGGCTCTGACCGCACTTCACGATGACGGCGGCCTGGACCTCGACGCCGCGATGGCCGCCTGCCGCACCCTCTCGACCTACGTCCAGGGTGCGACGAGCGCCGAAATCGGCCTTCGCGACCTCATGAACGACCACGGCTGGTCCACCGGCGCGGATACCCGCGAAGGACTTTCGCCGCAGATGCGCTGGCTACTCGCCACGCGTCGCTACCCGACCTTCGAGCGCTACATCCTCGAAGCCGCCCGCAAGGATGATCTGCAATGGCAATTCGACACCGGCCTGAATCAGGTGTTGGACGGGATCACCCAATGAGGGGTTGATCCCAGGGTGGGGTCCGGGGTTGTCCCGGATGTGCGGTCGGGTGGGGATTCCTATCGTCGGAGCATGCGTAGTTTGTCGATCGTCGCCGCGGTTGCGGTTGTCGTCTCGTTGGTGGGGTGTTCGAGTCCGGACGGCAACCGCGAATCCTCCGATCGCGTGCAGCGGGTGCGTGCAGACATCGACGCGGCAGTCGCTTCGGGTGTGGCGGGGGTGATCGCGACGCTCACCGAGAACGGTCGCACCACTACGTTGGTTGCCGGTGTCGGTGATCGTGCCGCCGGGGTGCCGATTCCTGCCGAGCCGCCGCAGCAGGTGCGGGTGGGTAGCGTCTCGAAGTCGTTTGTCGCGGCGATCGTGCTGCAACTGGTGTCGGAGGGGCGAATTCGGCTCGATGCGTCGATCGATACCTATTTGCCCGGCTTGCTGGTCGGCGACGGTGTCGATGGGCGCGGCATCACGGTGCGTCAGGTCTTGCAGCACCGCAGCGGATTACCGGAGTTCGCGGACTCGCCGGAGATCGATGAATATCGCGCCGCCATCGAGGGGCGGAGGTTCACGCCCGCCGACGAGATGGCCATCGCCTTACGGAACCCGGCGAAGTTCGCACCGGGCGCTCGCTTCACGTACACGAACACGAACTATCTCGTTGCCGCGATGCTCGTCGAGCGAATCACTGGACGGTTCTATTCAGATGTGTTGCAAGAAAGGGTCATTCGTCCGCTGGGCTTGACCGGGACTTATCTTCCAGCCGCCGGCGAGCATGATATCCGGGGCCCTCATCCCCGCGGGTACGCGACGATCGACGGCACTCGCACCGACGTCACTCGTATCGAACCGTCCGTACCGTGGGCGGCCGGTGCGCTGGTCTCCACCGGCAACGACCTGAACCGGTACTTCCTGGATCTACTGGCCGGAAGAGTGGTGGCGGCACCGGAACTTCAGCACATGCTCACCACGTTGCCCACCGGCGTGGACTCCATGCCCGAATACGGGCTCGGTCTGATGTCGGCCCAACTACCGTGCGGCACACGCTATCTCGGGCACACCGGCGGAATCACCGGGTACGCCACCTTCTCGGGAGCTACGACGGACGGGCGAGCCGCCACGATCGTTTGGACCGAGCCGCCCGGTCAACAGCCGGACATGATGGCGATCCTGACCCGCGCGCTCTGCCCCTGATGCCGTCAACCCCCGAACAACAGATACAACCCGGTGAACGTGAAGCCGACCATCGTCAGCATCAAGGCCAGCTGACCGGTCAGCTGGTGACGTGGTGGGAGAAGCCGCAGGCAGCGGTCGTGCGCGGCGGCGACGCCGAGGATGTGGCCGATCAGGACCGCGAGCACTGTGCTGGTGGCGAGAAGGCTCGGATGATTCGACAGCACATAGTCGACGTCTCGATCGGCCAGGCCCGCGATGTTCCAGCCGCGGTCGAGCGGGTCGGCGAACAGCAGGACCGTCGCCTGTCCTTTCTCGACGAGGAATGTGAGGTAGTGGGCGATCAGGTAGCCCGCGATGATCGGGGTGAGGCTGAGCGCCAGCCGTCGGGGTAGCAGCGTTCGATCGGCGCGGGAGACGCCGCCGGTGGCAAGTGCGGCAACGGAGAACAGGCCGCCGACCACTCCGATGAAGACCAGCAGTCCGGCCGTGCGGACCAGCGTCGGGTCGACGACCGAAGCCAGGTCGTCGACCAGTTCGCGCCATCGTGGGAACGTCGAGAAGCTGTCGAAGGCGGTGGATCCGAGCAGTGTCGCCGCGACCGCGACGGAACCCGCGAGTCCGGGAGTGCCCGCGAGATTGTTCAGCGGCATTCGCAGCACCGGCTGTCCCGCGCGGTTACGGCCGTAAGGGCTCAGGCGCGCTAGCAGCGTGCTGTAGACCTCGAGCGGATCGGCCCGCTCGGCCCAGACGGTGCCGAACAGGATCAGGCCGATCGAGGTGACGATCAGATAGCCGAGCAACCATGTCAGCACCGAGCTCACCGAACCTGGTGTGTGCCAGGCCAATTCCAGCCAGACGAAGGAGAAAAGGCTGATGGCGGCGGGGTAGTACCCCCATGTCTCACGGTAGCGGAGGAATCCGTGATCGGGCGGGCGGTGCAGCAGCAGGCAGCCGAATCGGTGGATTGCACGGACGGGGGAGAGGACCTTCCAGATCGGTCCGATCAGCAGCGAGCCCATCATCACCCCGACCCAGACGCCGACGTACAGCACGCCCGGCACGGGATTCAGGGCCGGATCCGAGGAGCCGAACACCGCGATGAGGAGCACGCAGGCGGTGATGATCACGCTCGCGGTGGCGATGACCGTCCGCGTCGCACGGGCATCGATCATCCGGCGTATCGGTGCGGGCAGTACGAACCCTGGGGAGTCGGGGTTCAGGCGAGGCCGACGCCAGGCGAACAACAGCACCGCGAACGAGAAGGTCAGTGCCCATGCCGCACCGACCAAGGCGTAGGTGAGTGGAATCGGCAGGTCCGTGGCGCCGCCGAGGCCGTGGGCGAGGGGGCTCACGGGCGGACCAGCAGGGTTGTCACCGTCCGTCCGTGGTGGTGCAGTTCGATCTCCACCTGGCTCGGCACTGTCACCGTGAAGCTGAACTCTTGGTCGGCGGTCGCGGCGACGGGAAAGGTGTGCGCGGGAGTGGAGTGGACGTGGAGTTCGTCGGTGGCGTCGCTGTCGACCCGCAATACGATGGGCTGTCCGACCTGGGCTTCGGTCCGCGTATTGGTCGGGGATACTGCGCCTTTCGCGATCCGGATGTCGATGGTGCGGGCTTCGTCGGTCTGCTCGGGCACCGTGCTCGATGAGCAGCCCGCAAGCAGTGCGCCCGTGGCGACCGCGACAAGGCCGTACCGGAGTGGGCGAGGTGTCACGGATTCTCCTCGGTGCGGTCGGTCTGCGCGGATCGGTCTTCTGCACTGTCGCGTTTCTCCGCGCGCCGGTCGCGTATCGCGATGAACAGCACCAGCCCGACCAGTGCGACTGCAGGTAGGAAGGCCGGAATCGCCAGCAGGAGAGAGTGATCGGCGAGCAGGTCGACGTTCCCCTCGCGAATCAAGGTGCGACCGTTGCCTTCTGGTCCGGCGTGCTGCCCGCCGCCAGATAACGATCGTTGACGCGGGCCGCGCCCCACGCCATGGCCGCGATCAAGGCCAGGCTGCACGCCAACACCACCAGGCCCGCGACGGCCATCAACCAGGACGGATGGTCGAAGGACCGCTCGCGTTGCAGTACCGAGACCTCCTCGACGAACGGTCGCGTGAAGCTCGCGGGCGCCGACACCTCCGCGGCGCCGATGCCCTCATCGAGCGGCATGAAGATCGGGAGCGCGGACTGCATGCGTCCGTCCTGCAAGCGCAGCACCGTCTTCCAGGTGCCGTGCACGGGCACGGGACGGGTGGAAACGAAGTGGTCGTCGGCGACGCGACGCAACTTGTCCACGACGAGGCCGTGGCCGGGACTGCCGTCGCCGGTGCCGCCCTGCCAGGCGAGGATCTCCACCCATTCGGGATCGGCACCGATCAGATCCGCGGGGGAGAGGTGGACATCGGCGGTGACCATCCGGCCGCCCTGCTCGGGCTCGGCGTCGGTGAGTACGACTGTCGCCGAGGCGTTTTCCGGTACGCGGATGATCACCCCGTTGGTGGTCGCCGCGGCCGCGATCACCACAGCGGCGACCACGAGACCACGCCGCACCGCGGGCTTGGGCAATGCCTCGCCGCGCAGGACGGTGCCGAGCATCGCGCCGACCACACCGCCCGCCACGCCGACCGGCACCGCCATCGCGAGCAGTTCCGGCCACATCCCGCCGACCCACGGATTGACGAACATCCGCTCCACCCACAGTGATTCGAGCCAGATGCCCACCGTCGCCACCCCGAACCCCGTGAGCGCACCCCACCAGAGCGGTCGCCTGATCAGCGGCAGGAGGGCGAACAGTTCGACCACGATCGCGGCACCGAGGTAGAGCGGAAAGACGTTGCGCGGCGCCTCGAATCCGGTGCCGACGAGGACCGCGACGATGTAGCGCACGCAGAAGGCGAAGGCCACGAGCAGCAGGGTGCTGAAGGGGCCGAGGGTCAACCGCGCCGAGATCAGGGCGATCGTGGCGGCGAAAACGATCAACATCGGTTGCAGCACCAGCCGGAATTGCTCTACGCCGAAGTCGAACTCGACCTGGAACACCGACAGGCCGATCACCAGGCCGCCGAATGCGAACCCCTGGATTGCCCACAGGAACCGGCCGTCGGGTCGTTCGGGGTCGGGGCGGTTGTAGCGGCCTTCGAGTTCGAGCAGCAGCACGCCGATCAGTGACAGACCCGCGCCACCGATGAGCATCAGGTGGGTGGGTCCCCAGAGGGTGACGTCCTGGCCGAACAGCCGATGCCAGATGTCGTCGAGCGGGAAACCGATCAGCGCGTACAAACCGGCGCCCGCGATCAAGATGCCGCCGACGGGTGCGTACCAGTCGCGGGTGATCTTCACCGCGGCCCGACCCGGCTTCTCGTCGAGCGGCAGGATCACGGCCAGCATGCCCGCCATGAAGAGGAAGAACAGGCCGACCAGGATGAAGTAGTGCGCCGGGTTGGCCAGCGGTCCGGCATCGCGACCCTTGCCCACATGCAGGCTCACATCCCAGATGAACCCGAGAAACGCGGTCAGGATCGTGGCGAGGAACATCGCGATCGGCAGCGCCACCCAGCCGGGCCGGTTCATGAGGCGGCCGCTGAAGTCGGCCAGCCGCTGCAGCCAGGTGATGCGCCGCGTCCGATGCAGGTAGGCCACCCACAACAGCACCGCGGCGACCACCGCCGCCGCACCGGTCATCAGCGCGACCTGGTCCAGCGCAGCGCCACCGCCTTCGGTGCCCTGCGCGACCAGAATCATCGACGGATCGGTCATCGCTGTGGCCACGGCAGTCCTCCGATGTGTCGAAGCGCCCGGTCTGCGGGGTAAAGAACAGTATCCCGGATCTCGCGCGCAGCCGATAGCCCATGCGCATAACGTGCCGCAAGTTGAAACGCCAGCGAACGGGTGTGGATTGCTGGGAACTCCGAACGCACGGCCCGAACTCGTTCTACGTCGGGTGTCGGCGTCCGCCCTGACGTGGCCGGGCCCGCCTTGCTGCCGGAGCAAAGGTATCGGATCTAGTAGAACCGTGGGCGCAGAGGGGATCGAACCGTTGTCTCATCGGACAGCCGTCGCATTGCTGCGCGGCGTTGACCTCGAGGGCCTTCCCGTGGCAGTACCCATTGCCGACATGTCGCCGGGCTTACGCAGGTTTCCATCAGGCTTGTTTAACGTCCCGGCGCAACTCGCCGCGGACGGTGTGGCTTGCTGTGTCGCGGTCCAGTTCGGCATGGCAGATCTCGCATTGAAAGACGCGATCGGACAACCGCAGTTTGATTTTCACTGCGCCGCATTCGCTGCACGTCTTCGAACTGGGGTAGAACCGATCTGCGATGATCAGCGAGGTCCCTCGCCAGGTCGCTTTATACGTGAGTTGACGGCGCAGCTCTCCCCACGACGCCAGCTGAATCTTGCGGCTCAGCTTTCGGTTTCGGATCAGTCCTGCGACGTGCAGGTCCTCGATGACGATGGATTCGCAGGAAGCGGTGAGTCGGGAAGTCAGCTGGTGAAGGTTGTTCGTGCGCGCGTTGGTCAACTGTTTGTGCACACGTGCCACCTCGGCTCTGGTTCTGAGCCAGCGTCGCGACGGCGTGCGGTTGGTCCGCCTGTCGGGACCACACCGACGGGCGGCGCGACGTTGCAGACGCCGAAGCTTTTTCGTGGCGCGCTCGGCATCCGGTGGGGCCGCGACGAATCCGTTCTCGTCGGTGACTCCGGGAATCGGTACCGACAGGATCGCCAGGTGCTTGATTCCGAGGTCGACTCCGACAACTGGAATCCGTCTGTCGCCGGGTGTAGAAGGCTGGGCGGACAGCTCGACCGAGAACGAAACCTGCCAATGTCCGTTCCGGAAGCTGATGGTCGCGGAACGGATCCGGGCCACCCCTGCTCGGATGCGGCGTTCGAGCGTCCGGGTCGACTCCAACGTTCGAACAGCGCCGATCCTGGGGAGCTTTACGTGTCGTCGGTCGGTGGCCACCAGCCCGAATGCCCCGGTCGAGAATCGGCAGGATTGTCGACTTCGCTTGGACTTGAATTTGGGGAACCGATTGACCCGGTTCGTGCCGGTGCCTCGTCCTCGAGCCCATCGGCTCAGTGCAGTGGACAGGTTTGCCAGCCCACTCGCGTAAGCCTCCTTCGAGTTCTCCGGCCACCACGGAGCCGCTGCAGACTTGGCTTCGTTCCATCGCTTGCGGAGCTCGTACGCCGACCAGCCCACATGCGGGGTCAGATCCTCTGTCGGGACACCATACGAGCGCTCGGCCTCACGTTGCGCGAGGATCGCCCGCACCATCGCCAGACCCCAGTTGTAGGCGAACCGCTGTGCACCGCAATGTGACTGGAGCATGTCCTGCTGGGTGGGCGTGGGATCCAACGCGAAAACATACGCGCGCACCACAGAGTCGGTCGACGCCGAATGACTCGGAGTCTCAGGAGTTGCATCGAGCGAGAGCATGATCCCCCGTCCTGCACCTGCGGTGGTCACACCCGAGAGACTCGATGGTGGACCTGTTCAAATCTGTGGGCGCAGTAGGGATCGAACCTACGACCGCTGGTGTGTAAAACCAGTGCTCTACCGCTGAGCTATACGCCCTGGCACCGCCGGGGAGAACCGGCGGTGTCGGGTTATGAATCTAGCGCGGCGAGCGCTTTCTCCCAAGCTGCCTGGTCACGGGCCTGTCCGGGCTCGTTCATCTCGGCGAAAGTGATGTAGCCGGTCTTGTCGACGACGAAAGTTCCGCGGTTGGGGTAGCCGGATTTCTCGTTGAAGACGTCGTAGGCCTGGGTGACGGCGCCGTGCGGCCAGAAGTCCGACAGCAGGGGGAACAGGTAGCCCTGTTCTGCGGCCCAGATCTTGTGGGTGGGTGGGGGGCCGACGGAGATCGCGATGATCTCGGCGTCGTCGTTCTGGAACTTGGGCAGTTCGTCACGGACCTTGCACAGCTCGCCCTGGCAGATGCCGGTGAAGGCGAGAGGATAGAACACCAGCAGCACGTTCTTCTTGCCGCGATAATCCGACAGGGTGACGGGCTGGTTGTTCTGGTCCTTGAGCGTGAAATCCGGCGCGAGAGTGCCAACCTCTAGCGGCATAGTCGAAATCCTCCGTCGTGTCGGGTCTCAGCCGGGCGTGTGAGCCCAACTGAGACCCTAGCGAACGGCGGATTCAGCGCTGTTTGGACGGTGCCTTCGGCTGAACGAGGCGTGAGCCCGTCCAACTGCCGAGGCTGATGGTGGATGTCTGGGTCAGGCCGGCCGTGGGTGCGGCTTCGGCGATCTCGCTCGGATCGACATGGCCTGATTGCCCGGTTTTGGGGGTGAGGACCCAGATGAAGCCTTCATCGGCCAGCGGGCTGATGGCATCCATCAGCTCGTCGGCCAGATCGCCGTCACCTTCTCGCCACCAGAGCAGGACGGCGTCGACGACCTCATCGGAGTCTTCGTCGACCATTTCGCCGCCGCTGACCTCCTCGATCTCGGCGCGCAATGCGTCGTCGGTGTCCTCGTCCCAGCCCAATTCCTGAACAACCAAGCCGTGAGAAATGCCAAGCTTCTGAGCGTAGTTCTGCGCGTCCGCCGCGGCGACCACGGTGGTGTCCTCCCTAAACTTCCGACAGTAAGATAGGTGCAAGCGAACATGGTTATCCGCCGCAGCGCAAGCTGATCGAATGAATCGGTACCGTATGCCGCGTGTCGGGAGGGCAAAATCGGCCCGCTCAACAGGCGTCGTGGACTGCGGTCCGTGCCTGGTTGATGGCGCGGCTGGCCTCGTTGAGCTTGGCGACCGGTGAGTTGTAGGTCATCTTTCTGGTCTGCGCGGACAGCTCGCGCGCGGCGACGACGTAAGCGGTGAACTTGTCGGCCAGTTCGGCAGGCAGCGCGCCCGCCGCGGCGATCACGCCCGACTCGACTTTGGCGGCCGCGTTGTCGAGGGTGGTAGCCGCGGACTCGCGCTTGGTCGCGTAGTCGGGGGCGTTGGTGTCGTGGGCGGACACGAAGTCGTTGTAGGCGGTGACGCCCGCGCCGGTGGTGGTGGGGAACTGGCCGCAGTTGTCGGTGATCGCGCGCTGCTGTGCCGCCGCGGCGCGCGAGGACGCGGCCGCCGAGGACGAGGCGGCGGCGGAGGTCTTGTAGGCGGCCACTTCGGCCGCGTCGGTGGTCGGTGTGCCGGGAATCTGCTCGGCGCAACCGGCCACCACCGAACCCACGGTCACGGCGGCAACGGCACAGATCAGCCCCAGTCGGCGCGCGTGCAGCACCCTCATCGTCCGGCGTTCCCTCTCACTCACGTGCGCGACTCGTCGTTCCCCCGCAGAACCTACCTAATGGTATTCCCGCTGGGGTGATGACCTGGGCAGCCGTTTCGGTAAGGATGGAGGGTGCACCCGAACCTTTCGTAACGGGTGGTCCGCACACCAAGCGGGCAGGCCCGGGGACAGCGACGCCGACCAAGCAGTTCAGCCCCCATCACGAGGAGCAGATTTGACCGACCTGATCCACTCTGCAGCTTCCAACGATCCAGTGTCGACTCCCACCGCGGGCGGCGAGAACGGCACCAAACCCACCGGTGAACGGGTACGGGTCATCCGTGAAGGAGTGGCGTCGTACCTGCCCGACATCGACCCGGAGGAGACCAGCGAATGGCTGGAATCCTTCGACCACATGCTCGACCGCGAAGGGCCGGGCCGCGCCAGATACCTGATGTTGCGACTGCTCGAGCGCGCGGGCGAACGTCGGGTGTCGATTCCGGCGCTCACCTCCACCGACTACGTCAACACGATTCCCACCGAGAACGAACCGTGGTTTCCCGGTGACGAGGAAGTCGAGCGCCGCTTCCGCGCCTGGATCCGGTGGAATGCCGCGATCATGGTGCATCGCGCGCAGCGCCCCGGCATCGGTGTCGGCGGCCATATCTCGACCTACGCGTCCTCGGCGGCGCTCTACGAGGTGGGCTTCAACCACTTCTTCCGCGGCAAGGACCATCCCGGCGGCGGCGACCAGATCTACATCCAGGGCCACGCCTCGCCCGGCATCTACGCGCGCGGTTTCCTCGAGGGCCGCCTGAGCGCGGACCGGCTCGACGGGTTCCGTCAGGAATACAGCCATGGCGGCCTCGGCAAGGGTCTGCCGTCGTACCCGCACCCGCGGTTGATGCCGGACTTCTGGGAGTTCCCGACGGTGTCGATGGGCCTGGGCCCGATGAACGCGATCTACCAGGCCAGGTTCAACCACTACCTCACCGATCGTGGCATCAAGGACACCTCCGATCAGCACGTCTGGGCGTTCCTCGGCGACGGCGAGATGGACGAACCCGAGTCGCGCGGCCTGATCCAGGTGGCCGCCAACGAGGCGCTCGACAACCTGACCTTCGTGATCAACTGCAACCTGCAGCGCCTCGACGGCCCGGTGCGCGGCAACGGCAAGATCATCCAGGAACTGGAGTCGTTCTTCCGCGGCGCGGGCTGGAACGTGATCAAGGTGGTCTGGGGCCGCGAGTGGGACGCGCTGCTGGGCGCCGATCGCGACGGCGCGCTGGTGAACCTGATGAACTCCACCCCCGACGGCGATTACCAGACCTACAAGGCCAACGACGGCGCGTACGTGCGCGACCACTTCTTCGGCCGCGACCCGCGCACCAAAGCGCTGGTGCAGAACATGTCCGACAGCGAGATCTGGAATCTCAAGCGCGGCGGCCACGACTACCGCAAGGTCTACGCGGCGTATTCGGCGGCGATGGCGCACAAGGGCCAGCCGACGGTGATCCTGGCCAAGACGATCAAGGGCTACACCCTCGGCAAGCACTTCGAGGGCCGCAACGCCACCCACCAGATGAAGAAGCTGGCGCTGCAGGACCTCAAGGACTTCCGCGATCTGCAGCGCATCCCGGTCAGTGACGCCGAGCTGGAGAAGGACCCGTACCTGCCGCCGTACTACCACCCCGGCATGAACGATCCGGCGATCGAGTACATGCTCGCTCGGCGCAAGTCGCTCGGTGGTTTCGTGCCCGAAAGGCGTTCGCCCGCAAAGCCGTTGACACTGCCGGGAGATGAGGCCTACCGCTCGGTGCGCAAGGGTTCGGGCAAGCAGAAGGTCGCCACGACGATGGCGCTGGTTCGCCTGGTCAAGGAACTGTTGCGCGACAAGGAGATCGGCAAGCGGATCGTGCCGATCATCCCCGACGAGGCCCGCACCTTCGGCATGGACTCGTGGTTCCCGACGCTGAAGATCTACAACCGCAACGGCCAGCTCTACACCTCGGTCGACGCCGAACTCATGCTCGCCTACAAGGAGAGCACCGTCGGCCAGATCATGCACGAGGGCATCAACGAGGCCGGTTCCACCGCGTGCTTCACCGCCGCGGGCACCGCGTACTCCACCCACGGCGAGCCGATGATCCCGCTCTACATCTTCTATTCGATGTTCGGGTTCCAGCGCACCGGCGACAGCTTCTGGGCCGCGGCCGATCAGCTGGCGCGCGGATTCGTGCTCGGCGCCACCGCGGGCCGGACCACGCTCACCGGTGAGGGCCTGCAGCACAACGACGGGCAGTCGCTGCTGCTGGCATCGACCAATCCCGCTGTGGTGACCTACGATCCGGCGTTCTCGTTCGAGATCGCGCACATCATGCGCGACGGTCTGCGCCGGATGTACGGCGGCGGCGAGGCACCGGCGAGTCCGCTGCCAGGCACCGAGGTGGCCCCGGTCGGCACGTTCGGCGGGGAGAACATTTTCTACTACATCACCCTGTACAACGAGCCCTATCAGCAGCCTGCCGAGCCCGATGATCTCGATGTGGCGGGTCTGCTCAAGGGGCTGTACCTGTACCAGCGCGGCGGTGAGGGTGAGGTTCGTGCCCAGATCCTGGTGTCCGGCGTGACCGTGCCCGACGGGTTGCGTGCGCAGGAGATGCTGGCCGAAGAATGGGGTGTGGCCGCGGATGTGTGGTCGGTGACCTCGTTCGGCGAGCTCCGCCGGGAGGCGCTCGACAAGGAGATCGCGGCGCTCAAGCACCCCGATACCGATCCGGGTTCGCCCTATGTCACCCAGGCGCTCTCGGCCGCACGGGGACCGGTGGTCGCCGCGACCGACTGGATGCGCGCGGTGCCGGATCAGATCCGGCAGTGGGTGCCCGGCGACTACATCACCCTCGGCACCGACGGGTTCGGCTTCTCCGACACCCGCACGGCCGCACGGCGGGTGTTCAACGTCGACGCGCAGTCGATCGTGGTCGCGGTGCTCGAAGGCCTCGTGCGCGACGGCACGTTCGACAAGGCGAAGGCGGTGGAAGCGGCCGCGAAATACGGCATCGACAGCGTCGCCGCCGCGCCGAAGCCGAGTGCGGACGCGGCAGAGGAACTGGCGTAGCGGACTATTGGACTGTGGAGCGCAAACCGCCGCGGCCCCGTCGGATCACCGAGGGCACCAGCGAGCACGAGGTCTATCTGCCGACGGGGGCACTGTCCCCGAACCGGCAGACCCGTGATCCGCTGCCCGACACGCTGCTCAAGCGGGTCAAGCAGTTCTCGGGCCGTCTCTCGACCGAGGCGGTGGGGTCGATGCAGGATCGGCTGCCGTTCTTCGCCGATCTGGACGCCGCGCAACGCGCGGGCGTGCAGATGCTGGTGCAGACGGCGGTCGTGAACTTCCTGGAGTGGTTGCAGGATCCCGATTCCGATATCCGCTTCAGCCTGGACGCGTTCCAGGTGATTCCACAGGATCTGGCGCGGCGGCTCACGCTGCGCCAGACCGTGGACATGGTGCGGGTGGCCATGGACTTCTTCGAACAGTGGCTGCCCGCGCTGGCCCGCAACGATCGTCAGCTGGTCGCGCTCACCGAGGCGGTGCTGCGATACGGGCGTGAGCTCGGTTTCGCGGCCGCCTCGGTGTACGCCAGCGCCGCCGAATCGCGTGGCGCCTGGGATACCCGCCTGGAGGCCCTGGTGGTCGACGCGGTGGTCCGGGGCGACACGGGGCCCGACATGCTTTCGCGGGCCGCCACGTTGAACTGGGACGCCACCGCGCCCGCCACCGTGCTGGTCGGTACACCCCCACTCGACCAGAGCGTGTCCACGGTCGGCGCGGTGCACACCATCGCGACCAAACACGGCAGGGCCGCGCTCGCGGTGGTGCAGGGTGCGCGGCTGGTGATGGTGGTCAGCGGGAATCTGGGGGAGTCCGGCATGGGTTCGCCGTTCCTCACCGATCTGCTGGCCGAGGTGTTCTCCGACGGGCCGGTGGTGATCGGCCCGACGATGCGCACCCTCGGCGCCGCGCACGCGTCGGCGATCGAGGCATTGGCCGGGATGGAGGCCGTGGTCGGCTGGCGCGGGGCGCCAAGACCCGTTCACGCCACGGAGTTGTTACCGGAACGCGCGTTGCTGGGCGATAGAGCTGCAATAGAGGCGTTGAACGAGTATCTTGTGGTGCCGTTGGCCGCTGCCGGATCTTCGTTATCCGACACACTCGACGCGTACCTGGATTGTGGTGGAGCAGTAGAAACTTGCGCTCGGCGGCTGTACGTCCATCCAAATACCGTTCGGTACCGACTCAAACGAATCGGCGAAGTGACCGGTCGCGATCCGATGAATCCGCGCGACGCCTATGTGCTCCGGATTGCGGCGACGGTAGGTCGTTTGACACGAACACATAACGAATCGTCACCTCCCGTCACAGAAACCCCGCCCACCTCACTGACTCCGGACCCCCTGTAACGGGATCGGCGAATCGGTCGATCCCGACACCCCACCTCGGATTTTGTGGGACCCCTACAAAAGCGATCCAAAAGCTTCATTCGCGCCGACATCTCATGCGGCGGGGGTCACAGTGTTGTCTTAGGGGGTGATCGCGTTGCTCACCCCTGGACAGGGGTCCCAGACACCCGGCATGCTCACGCCGTGGCTCGCACTTCCCGGTGCGACTGATCGCCTCGAGCTCTGGTCGAAGGCCGCAGGCCTGGACCTGGTCCGTCTCGGTACCACCGCGACGGCCGAGGAGATCGTCGACACCGCGGTGACGCAGCCACTCGTGGTCGCCGCCGCCCTGCTCGCGTTCGCCGAAATCGCCCCAGGGTCGATTCCGGCGGATACAGTCGTCGCCGGACACTCGGTCGGCGAATTCGCCGCAGCCGCTGTCGCCGGTGTCATCACCGCCGACGAGGCCGTCGCCCTCGCCGCTATCCGCGGCCGGGAGATGGCCAAGGCCTGCGCACTGGAGCCGACCGGCATGTCCGCGGTGCTCGGTGGCGACGAAGCCACCGTGCTCGCACGGCTCGCCGAACTCGATCTCGTCCCGGCCAACCGCAACGCGGTCGGCCAGATCGTCGCGGCGGGCCGCCTGGAAGCTCTGGCGGAGCTCGCCGCGAACCCGCCGGAGAAGGCACGGGTCCGCGCGTTGCCCGTCGCCGGTGCGTTCCACACCGTCTTCATGGCCCCGGCACAGGAAGCTGTCGCCGATGCCATCGCCCAGATCTCGCCGAGCGACCCGATCCGGACGCTGCTGTCGAACTTCGACGGACAGCCGGTCACCTCGGGCGCCGACGCGATCGAAAAACTTGCCGCTCAGGTCACGCGCCCCGTGCGCTGGGACCTGTGCAACGAGACCATTCGCGCCGCGGCCGTGGAGGCCGTGGTCGAACTACCCCCGGCAGGGACCCTCGTCGGCATTGCCAAGCGGGAACTGAAGGGCACGCCCAATCTGGCCCTCAAGACCCCGGAAGACCTCCCCGCGTTGGTCGAACTGACCACCTCGGGCTAGCTTTCCCCCGGCGGCCATGCACAGCGCAGTGCAGGCCGTTCACGAACCCTACAAATAGAAACAAGAAGGGAGCCACCAAAGTGGCCGCTCTGACCCAGGAACAGATCGTCGAAGAACTCGGCAAGATCATCGAAGAGGTTACGGGTATCGAACCCTCCGAGGTGACCCTCGAGAAGTCCTTCGTCGACGACCTGGACATCGACTCGCTGTCCATGGTCGAGATCGCTGTGCAGATGGAAGACAAGTACGGCGTCAAGATCCCCGACGAGGATCTGGCCAGCCTGAAGACCGTCGGCGACTCCGTCGCTTACGTCCAGAAGCTCGAGGCCGAGAACGCCGACGTCGCCGCCGAGCTCAAGGCCAAGTTCGACAGCGCCGGCGAGTAGGGCCGAACTTTGACCACTCCTGCTCCCAGTACTTTGAACGGGAACTTCCCCAACGTCGTCGTCACTTCGATGGCGGCGACCACGTCGATCGCTGGTGATGTCGATGCGACGTGGAAGGGACTCCTCAACGGTGAGAGCGGAATCGACGTTCTCGAGGATTCCTTCATCGAGGAATACGACCTGCCGGTGCGAATCGGCGGTCACCTGAAGGTCAGCCCCGACACTCTGTTGAGCCGGGTCGAGATCCGCCGCATGGCGTATGTCGAGCGCCTGGCGACCGTCCTCGGTCGTGAGGTGTGGAAGAACGCGGGCAGCCCCGAGGTCGACAACGACCGTCTCGGCGTCGCGATCGGCACCGGACTCGGCGGCGGCGACGCCCTGATCGACTCGGTCGACAAGCTGAAGAACGGCGGCTATCGCAAGATCTCGCCGCTGGCTGTTCAGATGGTCATGCCGAACGGTCCGTCGGCGGTCGTCGGTCTCGAGCTGAAGGCCAGGGCGGGAGTGGTCACTCCGGTCTCGGCGTGCTCGTCGGGTTCGGAGGCCATCGCCAACGCGTGGCGGATGATCGTGATGGGTGACGCCGACATCGTCGTCACCGGCGGTGTCGAGGGCTTCATCGACTCGGTGCCGATCGCGGCGTTCTCCATGATGCGCGCGATGAGTACCCGCAACGACGATCCGAAGGGCGCCTCGCGTCCCTTCGACAAGGATCGCGACGGGTTCGTCTTCGGTGAGGCAGGCGCGCTCATGGTCATCGAGACCGAAGAGCACGCCAAGGCGCGCGGTGCCACCATCCACGCTCGTCTGCTTGGTGCCGGTATCACTTCCGACGGTTTCCACCTGGTGGCTCCCGATCCCGAGGGCACCGGTGCGGCCAGGGCGATGACTCGCGCGATGCAGACCGCTGGTCTGACCAAGAGCGACATCACCCACATCAACGCCCACGCGACCGCGACTCCCATCGGCGACTCCGCCGAGGCGAACGCGATCCACAAGGCGATCGGTAAGCACGCTTCGGTGTACGCGCCGAAGTCGGCACTCGGTCACTCGATCGGCGCCGTCGGCGCCCTCGAGTCGATCCTCACGGTGCTCGCGATCCGGGACGGCATTGTTCCGCCGACACTGAACCTGGACAACCAGGATCCGGAGATCGATCTCGATGTGGTGCACGGGGAAGCCCGTCGCCAGGAAATCGAGTACGCGATCAACAATTCCTTCGGTTTCGGTGGGCACAACGTCGCGCTCGCCTTCGGTCGGGCGTAACCAGCCGCATCGACTGCACATCCGATCCCCGGTTGGGGGTCGTGCCAACTGAATGGTTCGACCCCCACCGGCGGTTCGCCACAGCAGCCGCCACCGCGGCAATTTTTTCGAAGGAGTGAGCGCGATGACCATCATTGCTCCCGCGTTTCAAGACACCACCACCGATCCGCGCGACCCGCTGGGTCGGCTCCAACGTTTCTTCGACCCCGGCACCGTCCTGCCGCTGCATCCGCGTGACCGCTCCGGCGTGCTCGCCGCGATCGGCGAGGTCGACGGTGTCCGCACCGTGGCCTACTGCTCCGACGCCACCATCATGGGTGGCGCGATGGGTGTCGAGGGCTGCAAGCACATCGTCGACGCGATCGACACCGCGATCGAATCCTCCATCCCCGTTGTCGGGCTGTGGCACTCCGGTGGTGCGCGGCTGGCCGAGGGTGTCGAGGCGCTGCACGCGGTAGGCCTGGTCTTCGAGGCCATGGTTCGCGCGTCCGGCCTTGTTCCCCAGATTTCGGTGGTCCTCGGCTTCGCCGCCGGTGGCGCCGCCTACGGTCCCGCGCTGACCGATGTGGTCATCATGGCGCCCGAGGGCCGCGTTTTCGTCACCGGACCCGATGTGGTGCGCTCGGTGACCGGCGAGAACGTCGACATGGAGACCCTCGGTGGTCCCACCACCCACTTCAAGAAGTCCGGCGTCTGCCACATCGCCGCCGATGACGAGGCCGATGCGATGCATCGCGCGCGTCGGCTGGTGTCGATGTTCGCCGAGCAGGGCGAGTTCGACCTGGTTGCCGCCGAGCACGGCGATGTCGACCTCAAGGCGATGCTGCCGGAGTCGGCCAAGCGCGCCTACGACGTGAAGCCGATCGTGCACGAGCTGCTCGACAATGTCGACGGCGAGTCCTCCTTCGAGGAACTCCAGGGTGGTTACGCCCGCAGCATGGTCACCGGTCTCGGTCGTCTCGGCGGTCGCACCGTCGGCGTCCTCGCCAACAACCCGCTGCGCCTTGGTGGTTGCCTCAACTCCGAAAGTGCCGAGAAGGCTTCGCGTTTCGTGCGGCTGTGCGACGCGTTCGGCATCCCGCTGATCGTGGTCACCGACGTCCCCGGCTACCTGCCCGGTGTCGGCCAGGAACTCGAGGGCGTGGTCCGCCGCGGCGCGAAACTGCTGCACGCGTTCGCCGAAGCCCGCGTTCCCCGCGTCACCCTGGTGACCCGCAAGATCTACGGCGGCGCCTACATCGCGATGAACGCCCGCGCCCTCGGCGCCACCGCCGTCTACGCCTGGCCCGGCTCCGAAGTCGCGGTCATGGGCGCCAAGGCCGCCGTTGGCATCCTCCACAAGAAGGCACTCGCCGCGGCCCCCGAATCCGAGCGCGAAGCCCTGCACGAACGCCTCACCGCCGAACACGAACAGCTCGCGGGCGGCGTCGAACGCGCCGTCGCCATCGGCGTCGTCGACGAGGTCATCGACCCCGCCAAGACCCGCAGCATCATCGCCGCGGCCCTGGCCGCCGCCCCGGCCCGCAAGAGCCACCACAAGAACATCCCCCTGTGATCTGAACGCAGTAGTCATTTCGACGGCCGTCGCCATCCTCCTGATTCAGGTAGTGGCGGCGGCCGTTTCGCTTTCGCTCCAGTCGTATTCGTCGATGTCGAGTTCTGCACCGGTCTCGAGCAGGAACTCGAGCACTGGTGATGACAGATGCCACCCGAGTGGA
This sequence comes from Nocardia sp. NPDC058705, assembly GCF_042749305.1. NCBI lineage: Bacteria > Bacillati > Actinomycetota > Actinomycetes > Mycobacteriales > Nocardiaceae > Nocardia > Nocardia sp. NPDC058705. The sequence goes on from NZ_JBHYRN010000021.1 coordinate 123,142, forward strand.
CGTGGCCAGTCGCGGCACTCTGACCAGGGTGTTCCACCAGGCGCCCCGTGTACACCATCTGGATCGTGGTAATAGCGCACGACATTCATACTCGTGCTCACCTCTGGATCCGCGATCAGTGAAATCACTTGGGGGAGTATCGGTTTCACTCGGGCGATCAGGTGCTCGATCTGTTCATCAATACTCTCGCTACTGTGTCGGACGATTCTCCAGCTGTGGGAGCGGGGAATGCGGTGCCGCGCGGATTTGCTTCCCAACACCATCACTTCGTCCGGATCCATCTGTAGCCGACCAGCCATCTCGGCCGCCGACATCGTGCCGCTGTACAACGCGAAATAGGAATACTGACGGATCTTCATCACCGCGAGATCCCACCACGGATCCGTCGGCTTGTCAGCCGGGTTTCGCGGGTTGGGTGGGCCCTTCCGCGCAAAACTATCCGCGTGCGTTCGAAGCGGGAAGTCCGTAACCTGGCGCCTGATCAGGAGGGGCGAAATGGTGCGTCGGCGAAGTCCGCAGGAGAAGAAGTCGCTCAGTTACGCCAAGGATCGTCGTAATGGGTACGGGGAGAACGACAAGAGCTCGCGTAAGAACATCGCGCGTAACAAGCGGATCCTGAACCGTGTCGACCGTCATCGCGACAGCGTCTTCGTCGGAGCCACCGGACCGGTCGACCTCGAGGCCGCCGAAAACTGTGAGGTCGACTTGTTGTCGAGGCGATCGAAGTGGCAGACGGCGGGCTGGCGGAAGTGGCCGGATGCGCCGCTGCGCGAGATGGTGGCGTACAAGTTGCGGCGTCGCGAGCAACGGTTCGCGTTGGCCGTGTGGCGGGCGAACGAGGGCGAGGTCGTAGTCGATGAGGCCTGAGCGGTCGCTGTCACCGCGTTCACGCGCATAATGGCAGGGTGCGCTATGAGGAACTCGCGGATGTGCCGTGTTCGATCACGCGGCCGTTGGTGATTTTCGGTGACCGGTGGACGTTGTTGATTTTGAAGTATTGCTTTGCCGGGGTGCGGCGGTTCAATGCGTTTCAGGGGGCGTTGGGGATTTCGCGGAGTCGGTTGCGGGATCGGCTCGATCGGTTGATCGAGCACGAGATTCTGGTGAAGCGGCCTGTTGAGGACGGTGCTTACGAGGAGTATCGGCTCACCGAGAAGGGCCATGCGATCTATCCGATCCTGATGGCGATTCGCGATTGGGGTGACGCCTACATGGCGCCCGACGGTCCTCCGGTGCGCTACAACCATCGCGACTGCGAAGGCGAAGGCCACGTCCATCTGACCTGCGATCAGTGCCAGGCCGAGGTCACCGCGCGCGACATCGTGCCCGAGCCGGGCCCGGGGATCACCGCGCGGGGCCAGCTGGACAGTTGATCACCAGGCGATGGGGGCGGCATCGCCCGAGAGGGATTAGCCACCATCGCCTGGTGATCTTGATCCGTCAGGACGTGTGCCAGGTGACCTGGTCTTCGAGGGGGGCTCGGGCGGTGCGGAAGGTGTTGATGGGGTGGGTAGGGTCGGGGTGGCCGAAGGAGATGCCGAAGACGACCTTGCGGGTGTTGGGGATGGCGAAGTAGTCGCGGATGAAGGGGGAGTAGGAGGCGAGGGCGGCCTGGGGGGCGGCGCCGAGGCCGAGGGCTTGGGCGCCGAGGAGGAAGTTCTCGAGCCAGAGGCCGCAGTCGATGGCGCCGTAGATGCCGAGGTCGGCTTCGGAGGTGACGATCGCGACGTGGGGGGCGTCGAAGAGTTCGAAGTTGCGCACCATCTGGCGCATGGTCTTCTCGTGGTCGCCCTTGATGATGCCGACGCTGTCGTAGAGCTGGAACCCGCAGGCGCGGCGACGGTCCCGGTACACACCCTCGTAGGCGGCGGGGAACTCGAAATCGGGTGTGCTGCCGGTGGTTTGGATGTGGGCGAGGAGTTCCTTGCGGAACCGGTCGGTGCCTTCGCCCGAGGTGACCACGACCTGCCACGGCTGGGTGTTGCACCACGACGGGGTGCGTTGCGCCAGGGTCAGGAGCTGTTCGATGGTGGCGCGGTCGACCGGTTCGGGCGTGAACTGGCGGCACGTCCAGCGTTCGTCGGCCAACCGCTGGAGGGTCGCGAAATCGCTGCTGTCGTGGTCGGTCTGCGCCATCGCGTGGCTCCCTCGGTCGTGGAGAACTGGTCTCATTTCGAGACTAACTTAGCAGTTGCGCCGCTGCCGTGGAACCCGCCGACACCACGACTTCGGGTGTCGGCGGCCGGAGTTCAGCCGCGTCGACGGACGACGACCAGGATCGCGACACCGATGCCGACGACCAGCACGACACCTGCGCCGATGAGGCCGTAGAAGGTCCACGGCCGGGCAACGGTCGCCGGACCGGCCACGGCGACAGGCTGTTCCGCGCCCGGCTGCGCACTGACGCCGCGATAGGTCGGACCGGGTTCGGCCGCACCCGCCACGGTGACGTCGAGCTGCACCGGCGTCGGCGGCAGGGCATCCGCGCCCGACGGGATGCCGACCTTCACGGCGAGGTCATACCAACCGGCCACCGACTGTGCGCGAACGTCGTAGCTGTCGCGGTTGGCGTAGCGGATCGGCACCGATGCCAGGCGGAGTTCGGCGCTCGAGCGGCCGGTGTAGGCATTGGTGTCGGAGCCGATTTCGGTGCCGAGCGGGGAGTACAGCGTGGTCGTCACGTTCGAGGCCGCCGTGCTGTTGGCGCCGCCGGTCTCGGCGAAACGCACCCGGTAGGCCAACCCCTGCCCCCATTCGAGGCGAACGCGGTAGAACACGTACTCGCCCGACTGCACGGTGTCGGCGTAGCTGCCGCCGCCGGGCAGCGTAGCAGCGGTCGTGAACGAGCCACTGCCGCTGATGGTTTGGGCAGGCGCTGTCGGTTCGGTGAACGCGGTCTCGGTGGTCGAGGCCGCCGGGCCGGGGTCGGTGACGCCCGGTTCGATGCCGACGAGAATCTCCACGGGCAACCGATCCGACGAGCCTGCCGACACCAGATCCCAGGTCAGTTCGAAGGTGTAGCGACCGGCGCCGGTGCACTTGTCCGACGTTGGTTCGGCCGCGCTGTCGAAAGCCTTGGCGACGGTGAGAGTGGCGCCGTCGCTCGACCGGGTCTCGAGCTGACGTTCGCGAGTGCCGCACTCGACGCTCTCGCGACCGAAGAGGCGAAGGTCGAGTGCGTTCATGTCATCGGACGTCGAGGTGCTTCGCCCGCGGGGGAACGAGACGATCCCGGTGAAGTAGGCCGTGGCGCCCTCTGGCACGTCGACCGCGTAGTACCGCTTCTCCTGCTGACCGAGGGTGTCGAGGTACTGGCCGGGCGTCGCGACCGGTGCGGTACCGATGGCGTCGGTGCCGGTGATGGGGGTGCCGGTGGCTTGGTAATCGCGCAGCGCGGCCGTACTGACCTGCGGCAGAATGCGTTCCAGTGCTGCACCGTCGGCGGCATCGCTGTAGGTGCCGCCGGTGGCCTGGGCCGTACAGGTGAGTTGAGCGCGCGCCTTGTCGTCGACGGCGAACCCGATCGAATGCACGACCAGGTCGATACCCTGCTGCTTCAACTCCTTGGCGACCTCGCACGGGTCCGGCGGCGAACAGGTGTCGTCGCCGTCGGAGACGAGCACGATCGAGCGTGGCCCGGAATCGGGCAGTGCGTCGGCGGCCTGGCGCAGCGCGGTGCCCATCGGGGTCCAGCCGCGCGCGTGGATACCGTCGACGGCGGTGGTGAGGGCGGACTTGTCGATGGTCTTCGGCTGCGCCAGCACCTGGACGTCGCGGCAGCCCGCCGCCTTGTCGGCCTCGGAATTGCTGGTGCCGGTGCCGTAGGTGGTGAGTCCGACCGAGGACTCGGCGGGTGCGGAGGCGACGAACGAACGCACGGCGCGTTTCGCGGAATCCATCATGGTGCCGCCCTGATCGGGGCGCTCCATCGAGCCGGAAGCGTCGAGGATGAGCATGGTCGGCGCGTACTGCCCGGGGTCGGCCTGCGCCAGGACCGGTAACGATGCCGGCAGCACCGTGAGGGCTACGGCGGTGAGTGCGGCGGTCAGCGTGCTGGTTCTCGGCATCGTCCTCGGCTTCGGTGCAGCGGGGTGAAACCGGACAGACGTTACCTATCGCTCTACTCTCGGCGGAAGTGTTGCACCCCACCGTTTGAAACACTCGATCGCGTTTGCGCAGGTGGGGGCCGCCTCGCTCGCGCCTGCGGCGGATCGGGTCAGTTCCGGGGCACAATCGACCGCATGGCTTTGCAGGCCCGCGACGCGCAGGAGCGCAAACGGCACGGCAGGCACTACACGCCGCCGGAGCTCGCGCGGTTCCTGGCGCGACGGGCGCTGCGGTACGCGCCACGTGCCGGGGTGCTGCGGGTGCTCGACCCGGCCTGCGGGGACGGGGAGCTGTTGCTGGCGGTGCATCGGGAAATCGCGGCCGCCGCACCGGATGTCACGGTTCGCCTCACGGGATATGACCTCGACCCGCGGGCTGTCGAGGAAACCGCAGGGCGGGCCGGTGACCTCGGCCTCGAAATAGACTGCTGTGCGGGCGATTTCCTGGCGGCGTCGGATCGGCTGGCCGACGGCTCGTTCGATGTGATCATCAGCAATCCGCCGTACGTGCGCACCCAGCAGTTGGGTGGCGCGACGGCCCAGCTGCTGAGCAAACAGTTCGGTCTACGCGGACGGATCGATCTGACTCACCCCTTCGTGGCCGTCGCGCCGCGGCTGCTGGCCGCGGACGGCGTGCTCGGATTGCTCTGTGCCAACAGGTTTCTCACGACCAGGGCCGGGGCGAACCTGCGCCGGATACTCACCGGCGAATTGACACCGGTGGAGCTCTACGACCTGGGTGACACCAAATTGTTCGCGGCGGCGGTCCTGCCTGCCATCGCCGTTGCCACCCGAACGGTCTGCGGAGCCGATTGCCGTTACGTGGCGGCCTACGAGGAGGTCGGTGCCGAACCAGACTGTGCCACAGAGCTGTTCGATGCGCTGGCGGGCGATCATGGCTGTTTGGTTCGTGACGGTCGGCGGGTGTTCGCGGTGGAGGTCGGCGTGCTGGATACGGGGACCCCGCAGGAACCGTCGCAGATGCCGACTCTACCTACGAAAGCTGTTGTAGTGAGGGCGGCTTCGGAGCCTACGGTTGGGATACCGGCACGCGTCGAACGTCACGGTGACAGCGCCTGGCGGATGTCGCGCCCGGAGGTGGACCGCTGGCTCGGCCTGATCGCCGACCGCACCTGGCGCACATTCGGTGACACCGCGCGTATCCGGGTGGGGATCAAGACCACCGCGGATCGGGTGTTCATCTCCGATCGGTGGGATCAGATGGACCCGAGCCCCGAACCGGAACTGTTGCGGGAGTTGATCACTCACCATGATTTACAACCGTGGCGAGTCAGCATGGCGCGTGGCACACGGGTGCTCTATCCCTACGATCTGCGCCAACCGCGCCGCACCCCGATCGATCTCGCTGAATTCCCCTGTGCGGAGGCATATTTACGGTCCCACGAACAGGCGCTGTCGGGGCGGCGTTATGTGCTCGACGGTGGCCGGAAGTGGTTCGAGATCTGGGTTCCGCAGCGTCCGCACCTGTGGGGCGCACCGAAATTGGTGTTTCCCGATATCAGCGAGCGTCCACGGTTCGCCCTCGATCGGTCGGGTGCGGTCGTCAACGGTGACTGCTATTGGATCTCGCTCACCGACCTCGGAGATCGCGCCACGGATCTGGCGTATCTGCTGATGGGAGTGGCGAATTCGGCACTGGGGCTGCGGTTCTACGACGCGGTCTGCGGTAATCGGCTGTACTCGGGCCGACGCCGCTGGATCACCCAATACGTTGCCCGGCTGCCGGTGCCCGACCCGTCGTGTCCGGCGGCGGCCGACATCGTGCGAAGTGTCCGTGCGCTGTTGGAAGACGGTGTGCCGGTGGCGGATTCGGGAATCGACGAGGTGGTGGCGGCGGCGTTCGGGGTCTCAGTGGATGTCGCGGATGCCGACCATCGGTAGCAGCGTGCGCCGGGCGAACTCGCGTCCGGCTTCCGCGTCGTCGAGCGGGATGAGTCCGTCCGGGGTCAGCGCCAGCGAGAGCGCGAGCCGCGCCATGACCTCGGCGACCAGATCGGGGTCGAAATCCGGCACCGGCGCGCTGACCTGCAGCTCGCGCAACTTCTCGGCCAGATACCCGCGCCCGACGGCGAGAATCGGTCCGGCCTCGGTGGTGAGCCGGGGCAGGATGATCTCGGGCTCGGTGCCGAGCAACCGGCGTAGCAGTTCATTGCCCGCGATGGTGGTGACGAAGGCGACGAAGATCTCGACCAGCTGTTCGCCCGGCTCGGTCACCGCGCGCACCCGCTCGTCGATATCGGTCACATAGCGCTGCGCCTCGCGCACGCCGACCGCTTCTACCAGGTCGTTCTTGGATTCGTAGCGCCGATAGAGGGTGGCCGGGCTGATCCCGGCCCGCCGCGCGATCTCGCCCATGCTCGTGCGTTTGATCCCGAAATCCAGAAACGCCGACAGCGCACTGTCGAGCAGCTTCTCCCCGTCGGTGACGGGTTTTTCGAGTATCCGCGCGAGGATGGACGAAACGGTAGGCATTGCCCCATTATCCCTATGGGGACAGATCGAGCGCTGCCATCTCCTGCTCGATCGCGTTGGCCGCGAAATGTACTCCGCGAGAACGTAGTTCGTGAACGCGGGAGTGGAGTGCCTCGATCCCGCCGGGCTGCGCCGCGATATCGGCCACGCTGAGCCGTCCCGCCGCTCGGCGCACACCGGAATGCACGTATGCCACCGTGATACCTCCTGCCTCGCGTAGCCGGTGCCGATCGCTGTGCTGATCGATCGCCACGCAGTACGCAGGACAAAATGCTACCAGCGTTCCCTACTGGTCATTTGCTCAGTGTGACGAGTCACAAGACCTCGGCGTCACGATGGTTGGTCAGATTGTGCAGGTACACCGCGGCGTTGAGCTTGATCCCGTCCTGCTGGGCCGGGGTGAGTTCGCGACGCACCTTGCCCGGCACACCGGCCACCAGTGAGCCCGGCGGAATCTGCGCGCCCTCGGGAATCAGTGCATTGGCCGCGATCAGACTGCCCGCGCCGATCACCGCGCCGTTGAGCACCGTCGCGCCCATGCCGACCAGCACATCGTCGCCGATGGTGCAGCCGTGCAGAATCGCGTTGTGTCCCACCGAGACTCCGGTGCCGACGGTGAGCGCGAAACCGGGGTCGGCGTGCAGCACGCAGCCGTCCTGGATATTGGTGCGCGCACCGATGGTGATCTGCTCGAGGTCACCGCGCAGCACCGCCGAGTACCAGACGCCGACCTCGGCACCCAGGCGCACCCGGCCGATCACGGTCGCGTTCGGCGCGACCCAGGCCGTGTCGTCGATCTCGGGCGTGAAGCCGCTCACCTTGATGATCATGAACCGATTATCGCGCTGCCCCGCGGAACTGCGCGCGGTGGGCCGCCGGGGAGGTGCCGAGCATGCGGTGGAAGTGGTGGCGCAGGCTCACGGTGCTGCCGAAACCGGTGTCGCGGGCGACCCGGTCGACGGTGTCGTCGGTCGATTCCAGCAGCAGTCGGGCGTGGTCGATGCGCTGCTGCAGCAGCCACTGCTGGGCGCTGGTGCCGGTGCGTTCGCGGAAGCGGCGGGTGAAGGTGCGTCGCGACATCAGCGCCTCGCGTGACCAGTTGTCGAGGTCGATGGCGGTGTCGAGGCGGGCGCGAGCCCACGCCATCGCGCGTTCGATCGGGTCGTCGGTGTCGTCGTCGGGCACCGCGACCGGAATGAACTGTGCCTGCGAACCGTGGCGATGCGGGGCGGTGACCAGCGATCGCGCCAGTTCGGTGGCGGCGCGGGCGCCGTGGTCGGTGCGCACGATGTGCAGGCAGCAGTCGAGTGCGGCGGCGACGCCCGCGGAGGTGATCACGTCGCCAAGGTCGCTCCACAGGGTGTCGGCGCGGACCTGGATTGCCGGGTAGGCCATGGCGAGGGCGTCGGCGTCGGCCCAGTGCGTGGTGACTTCGCGACCGTCGGCGAGGCCGGTCGCCGCGATCGCCCAGGAGCCGAGGCACAGGCCGACCAGCCGGGCGCCGTTGGCGTGGGCGATGTGGACCGCCTCGTTCAGCGCGGGCGAAATTCCTCGGCCGCGTAGCCATCCGGGAAAGACCACCAGGTCGGCGGTGCTCACGGTGTCGAGTCCGTGTTGGACCGTGATGTCGAAACCGGCTGTGGTGGCCAGTGTTCCGGGTTCCTCTGCGCACACTCGCACGTCATAGGGTGACAGACCGTCGATGCCCGATCTGCCGAACACCAGGCTGGGTACCGACAGGTGGAACGGGCTGATTCCGTCGAACGCGATCACGGCCACCGAGGTCATGGCCCGATCTTATCGGTGTACGGCCTGCAGGCCACTGTCGAGGCGCTGCTCGCCCGGCGAAAGTTGTCGACATGACCGAGACGACCACCCGCCCCGCCCTGACCGCCGCCCTGCACATCGGCGGCCCGACCCTGCGTTTCCGCTACGGCGGACTGACCTGGCTCACCGATCCCACCTTCGACGAACCCGGCGTCTATCCGGGCCCGATCACCTTGCACAAGCTCAGTGGTCCCGCGATTGCGGTGGCGGAGATCGGGGCCATCGACGCGGTGCTGCTCTCGCACGACGAGCACGCCGACAACCTCGACAACGCCGGTCGCGCGCTGCTCGCCGAGGTCGACACCGTGCTCTCGACCCCGGGCGCCGCGAGCCGGATCGACGGTGTGCGTGGGCTGCAACCTTGGGAGACGGTGACCGTCGGCGCGGTGGAGGTCACCGCGGTGCCTGCCCTGCACGGGCCGGAGGGGTGCGAGCCGTTCAGTGGTGCGGTCACGGGATTCGTGCTGCGGGCGACGGGGGAGCCGACGGTGTACGTGTCCGGCGACAACGCGTCGGTGGCGTTGGTGGAGCAGATCGTCGAACGGATCGGGCGTATCGATGCCGCGGTGTTGAACATCGGCGGAGCCAATGTGGGGCTGTTCGGCGACACCGATGTCACGTTGAACGCCCGCACCGCCGTCGCGGCCGCCGCGGCGCTCGGTGATGCGGTGATCGTGGCCGTGCACGCGGAGGGATGGGGCCACTTCAGTGAGTCGCTGGACTATCTCGAGCGCACCTTCGCCTATGCCGATCGTGCGCATCAGCTGATCGTGCCGGTGCGGGGTGAAACGTTTTCGGTGTGAACGGCTATTCATCGAATAGTTCTGCTATCTAAGTATTTTCGTCGACCCGCGCCTGCCCCCGCAGGCGCGGGTCCGTGGTTCGAGGAGAAGCCAATGTTACGGAAGTTGCTGAAGGGCAATCGGTTCCGTGTAGTGCTCGGTGTGCTGGCGGCGCTGGTTGTGTTCGCTGTCAGTGCCTGCTCGTCGAACGGTGGTGACTCCGGTGGCTCGAGCTCGGTATCGAAGACTTCCGTGACCGTGACGAAGTCGGTGACACCGACGAGTTCGCCTGCGGCCTCGACTGATCCGGGCACGCCGGGTGGTGGATCGGCGCCGGAATCGTCGTACTACCACTCGCCCACCCAGGCCTCGCCGGGCTCGCCCGCGCAGCCTGAGATCCCGCCCGGACACACCTGTGTACCCGGCCCGGACTGTGGAACCGACAACTGCGGCGATCAATGTGGGATCCCGCCCGGGTACAACTGCATGCCGGGGCCGGATTGCGGAACGGACAACTGCGGCGACCAATGCGGTGTGACGCCCCCGACGGCCGTCACTCCGACGACCACCTCGCCGGCCCCGGCGACGACCACGAAGGAAACGACACCGACGAGCACAACCACGGTTCCGGCGACCGCACCGGAAACCACCTCCAGCGCGGCCGTGCCTGCTCCGTCGTAGGCATGGCGGCGATCCGCTGCGCAGCGGATCCGCCCGACGCGAATCCGACCTTCCCCGTGGCGGATTCGCTGTTCTACTGCGTGGCGAACATGCCGGCGCGGTCCCGCACACATCCACGGTCGCCCTCACCAACGCGACGCTGCCCTACGCGCTGGCGATCGCCGACAAGGGTTGGCGCGCAGCGTGTGCCGCCGACCCCGGTCTCGCCGCCGGACTCACGGCGGTCGACGGCAAGCTGCTCTCCGCCGAAGTCGCCGCCGCGCACGGGTATTCGCTCGGCGGATAGATGCCTACTTGCCGCCGCCCAGGTACCAATCCGGGGCGCCTTCGATGGGCAGGTCGCGGAGCTTGTCGGGGTTGCGGACGACATTGATCGCCACGACGCGACCGGCGTCGACGACGAACGAGAAGACGCCGGCGTGCTTGCCGTCGAAGACGACCAGGCCGGGCATGCCGTTGACCAGCACCGCCCGCCCCCAACCGTCGGCGGCCGTGTACCAGCCGAGCAGCATCTTGGCGATGAGCTCCGCACCGCGCACCGGCTGACGGATCGCGGGCACCTTGCCGCCGCCGTCGGCGGTGAGGACCACGTTCTCGTCGAGGATCCCGAGCAGCGAACTCAGATCACCCGAACGCCAGGCCAGCGAGAAGGCCGAGACGACCTTCTCCTGTTCGGCAGGCGAAGCGGGAAAACGTGGGGTGCCGTTCTCGACGTGCTTGCGGGCGCGCGAGGCGAGCTGGCGGACCGCGGCGGGCGTGCGCCCCACCACCTCGGCGACCTCGGGGCCGGTCATCCCGAACACGTCTTGCAGCACGAATGCGGTGCGTTCGGCGGGCGAGAGCGATTCGAGCACGACCAGCAGTGCGGTGGTGACGCGTTCGTCCTGGGAGATGCGATCGGCCGGATCGTCCCAGGAAGTGACCTCCGGTTCCGGCAGCCACTCGCCGACGTACTGTTCGCGGCGCATGCGCGCGGACCCGAGCTGGTCCAGCGCGAGACGGCCGATCACGGTGGTGAGCCAGGCGCGCAGATTGTCGATCTCGGCCGCCTTGCCCGCCTCGAATTGGCGTTGCAGGCGCAGCCACGCATCCTGCACCACGTCCTCGGCGTCGCTGATGCTGCCGAGCGTGCTGTAGGCGAGGCGCCGCAGGTAGGGGCGGTGTTCTTCGAAGCGGCGGGCCAGTTCGGCCTGGTCGAGAGGCTGCGGTGAGGTCATGGTGTGCGCCGTTCGGTTGATCTTGCTCGGGTCCGGCGATTCTAGAAGCGCCGTCACAGTGATAACGAACCAGCGGTGCCGGGTGTGACATTCCCTGCTGGGGATACCCTCGGCCGGTGCGGAAAGGGACGTCGACGGCGGCGGGGCTGGTGCTGGGATTCGTGCTGGATCGGGTATTCGCCGATCCGCGGCGGTGGCATCCGGTAGCCGGATTCGGTTCGGCGGCAGTGGCATTGGAAGGCAAGACCTACGCCGATGATCGCCGGGCCGGGGTGGTGCACGAGGTTGTCGCGGTCGGTTCGGTCGTCGGCATCGGTGTGCTGGTCTCCCGAGCTGGTGGGTCGAGCGGTCGCGGCACGGTGCTGGTGACCGCGCTGGCTACGTGGACCGCGTTGGGTGGGCGCAGTCTCGTTCGCGCCGGGCACGCCATGGCCGACCGCCTCGAAGCGGGGGATCTCACCGGTGCCCGTGAACTGTTGCCGTCGCTGTGTGGGCGTGACCCGTCGGTCCTCGATACCGAGGGGCTCGCGCGAGCCGCACTCGAATCCATCGCCGAGAACACCTCCGACGCGGCTGTTGGCCCGCTGCTGTGGGGTGCTGTCGCGGGGGTGCCGGGGGTGCTCGGTTACCGCGCGATCAACACCCTCGACGCGATGATCGGTTACCGCAACGAGCGCTATGAGAACTTCGGCTGGGCGGCGGCTCGGGTCGACGACCTTGCCAATCTGGTCCCCGCTCGTGTCACCGGTCTGCTCACTGCTGTCTTTGCCCCGCTGGTCGGCGGTACTGCGGGGGCGGCATGGCGTGCTTGGCGGCGGGATGCGGCCGGGCATCCGAGTCCGAATGCTGGGGTGGTCGAGGCGTCGATGGCGGGGGCGCTCGGGGTTCGACTCGGGGGGCTTACGCAGTATCGGCATGGGGTCGAGGTGCGGCCGGGTCTTGGTGACGGGCCGGCGCCGACGGTTGGGGATCTGCGTCGTGCGGTGCGGATGTCGGCGGTAGTGCAGGGTGGGGCGGTGGGGGTGGGTGTCTTGGTCAGTGTGTTGCGGCGTCAGTAGTCGGGACCGGGGGGTCCGGGAGGGGTGTCCGGGAGGGGTCTTAGGGGCACGACTTCGGGGTTTGAGTAGTGGTGGGTGGGGGTGGGTGGCAGGACTTCGGGGTTTGGTTGTCCCTGAGGTTTGACGCTGTGTTTATTGGAGCGCTGGCGCGCTCGAGTCGCGGCCCCAAGGGGCCGCCGGTTATCCACCCGCGCGTTCACAAACAGCGCCGAACG